>NZ_JAADJW010000006.1:0-195804 GCF_010092875.1 Vibrio sp. LB10LO1 | reverse complement strand
CGCTTGTACGGTGGTGTGAGAGGACGGAGGCCGTGAGGCCTCCTCCTACTCGATTCCGTAGACATGGTTATGATGCGCAATACGTTGACATTCAATTGTTTACTTTCTGACACGCCGAGCGGTGAGCATCACTATCGTAAGCCCAACGGATGTGGTTGCCACTGAACTGAAAAGGTCACTATGAAAATCAAACTCTTGGCTTTATGTATCGCGTCCTCGTTTTACCATCCATCAGTGATGGCAGAGGAAGAAACACAAACAGAAGAGCGCAAAAGCCAAACGGTATTTATCGACGAAAGCGATGACTGGTTACAACTCAAATCGGGTGAAGTGATCAAAGGAGAACTGATTGGCACGATCAAGGAAGAAACCAACTCGTTCGATCAGGAAGTTGAATTTGATAGTGATGATCTTGGCGATCAAGAAATCGAGATCGAAGACATCGCGGTATTAGAAACGGCAAGCTTCTTTACCATTCGAACCTCTAGTGGTGATATATACGATGGTTACCTGTCGATTCGTGAGGATAAGTTGTATCTCACTAACGGCGAGGAAGAAATCTCGTTTCCCGTTACTGAGATTGTGTCGATTTATCGCGGATCGGAGAACGACTCCGATCATTGGACAACCGAGATCTTTTTGGGCTTGGACATCAGTAAAGGTAACACTGATGAGTTCTCTTTATTGGGTGAGGTTGAGGCAGAGCGAAGCACGGTCGGATCACGCACTAAGCTAAAAGCAAAGCACGAAAACTCGCAAACCAATGATCAAACGACCGCGAACAACAGCTCGTTTGATGGCTCGTATGATATCTATCTCAATAACCGTTTGTTCTTCAGACCACTTAAGCTCTCGCTGCTCAGCGACGAGTTCCAAAACATTGATTACCAAGTCAACGCGTCTTTGCAAATGGGTTACTTCATTATTGCCAACCCTCAAACGGAATGGGACGTCTCTATCGGTCCGGGTTATCAGTACACGGACTTTAAAACCGTGGAAGAAGGGGAGGCTGGTGATGTTTCCAGTAATACTCTTACCTTTGAATCGAACTTTGAGTATGAGCTGACGGATGACATCGATCTAAGCCACACCTATAACCTGAATTGGGCAAGCAATGACGCAGGCGGTACACGTCATACCAATGAGCTTGGTTTTGATATCGATCTTGTTGATGATCTGGAACTGAGCATCAAAGCAGTGTGGGATCACTTGTCAGAAACCAAAGCCGATGCTGAAGGCGTAGTACCAGAGAAAGACGACTATAAGTTCCATTTTGGTCTGACTTACGAGCTGTAGTTGGGGTGGTTATCGGTAATCAATCGCTATTTTGGTTTATGACAAAAATGTCATCTTCGAGATAGGTTGGTGTCAGGTGTGTTGTTGAATAATGAAGCCATTGAAAACAAACACACTCAAAGGTCATCAACATGAAAGTACTGAAAACCGCTCTCCTTGTAACAACAATGGCAATCACTAGCGCATCAGCATTCGCTCAACCGACTTTCACTGGTGGAAAATACATTAGCCGTGAAGAAATGAAGACCATTTCTGTTGAGCCAACGGCAACCTCGGATGCGGCTTATCAACAAGCGTTAGCTGAACTAAACTCTTTAAAAGACATGTCGTCTCATGAGCTTAATAAAGAGTTGAACATCGTGACTTTCGATGTCGCGAGAAACAGCACGCACCTGCAGGACGGTGGTTTTGTTACGGTACAAGAGCGCATGAATGAGCAGGGACAGTTGGAATATCTGGGTACTGTGAACGTGAAAGTGAACTACGCACAGCGCGACAGTAATCGATAAAAACCTTGAATGAAAAGAGTATGATGCAATTTGTATCGTACTCTTTTTGCGATCGTCAATGCTGAGCACATCCCGTTGAGATAGAGGGCTGAAATTGAAACTACTGATTGTAGAAGATGAAGTTAAAGCAGGGGAATACTTGCAAAAAGGGCTAGTGGAATCGGGCTATGTTGTTGATTGGGTTCGCGACGGTGTAGATGGCTTATATCACGCAACCAGTGAACCTTATGATCTTATTCTTCTCGACATCATGCTGCCCAAACTTGACGGTTGGCAAGTGCTCAACACGCTGCGCAGTAGTGACATTCATACCCCAGTTATTATGCTTACTGCCAAAGAGCAGATAGAAGATCGCGTGCGTGGCTTTGAGTTAGGAGCGAACGACTACGTGGTAAAACCTTATGCGTTTGCTGAGCTCTTGGCGCGCATTCAGAATGTCTTTCGTCATCATACTTCTTCTCGTGTACAGACCTCTTCTCAGACACTGCAAATTGCGGATCTAGAACTCGACATGATGAAGCGAGTGGCAACGCGAGGCGGGCAAAGTATTACGCTAACGGCAAAGGAGTACGCGCTGCTTGAGCTGCTGATGCGCAAAGAAGGTCAGGTGTTATCACGGACCACCATTGCGTCATTGGTGTGGGACATGAACTTTGATAGCGATACAAACGTCATTGACGTCGCCATCAAACGACTGCGCAATAAAGTCGACAAGCCATTTGAAACGGCTCTGATTCATACCATAAGAGGGATGGGGTATAAGCTGGAAGCGCCAGATGTTTAAACGCCCTACCAACCTGTCTATGCAAAACAAACTTGTGTTGATGTTTGTCGGCACGACGCTGGTGGTGTACCTCGCTTTAGCCTTTATTCTCTATTACACC
Organism: Vibrio sp. LB10LO1; assembly: GCF_010092875.1. Classification (NCBI taxonomy): domain Bacteria; kingdom Pseudomonadati; phylum Pseudomonadota; class Gammaproteobacteria; order Vibrionales; family Vibrionaceae; genus Vibrio; species Vibrio sp. LB10LO1. Next base: position 193,115 of record NZ_JAADJW010000006.1, on the reverse strand, counting down.
ATCGAGCGCCATTTCTTTACTCAAGACTATAACGAAATGGTCAGCAAATATAATGCGATAGAGAAAACCATGATGGCCTCTCCAGAGTCGGCTTATTTGCTTATCGACAACAGCTCCGCGTATATGTGGGCGTTTGAGGAGGGAGAGCAGACCTACAAAAACTCAACGCTTTCTATTCCTAAGGATTTGTCGTTGACGCTGAGCTCTCCACAGATCTTAAATCAAAACAATGCGATTGAATGGCATGAAGATTCTTTGGATATTCGAGCCTTCGCCTTTAAAGCCAAAGATGTCACTGTGGTGATAGGCATCAGCATTAACCACCATATACTGTTCCTCAACAAGCTGGGATGGATTCTATTCTGGTCGTTGGGTTTCGCGTTTTTAGCTTCTGCTCTGTATAGCCGAACCATTGTAAATCGAGGTTTGAGGCCGATTCTTACCTTAAACAAACACATCCAACATATTACCCCTGAACAGTTAGATATTCGTATTGACCCTGAGACATTGCCGATCGAGCTAAGAGAGTTAGCGATAAAGCACAATGCGATGTTGGATCGATTACAAACCGGCTTTCATCGTTTGAGTGAGTTCTCTTCTGATATTGCTCATGAGCTTAAAACGCCGCTGACTAACATCACCACTCAAAACCAAGTAATCCTTGGTGCTGCCCGCAGTTCTGAGGAGTATCAAGAAGCGATTGCTTCTACTTTGGAAGAGCTTGAACGGATAACTAAAACCATCAATGACTTACTGTATATCGCCAAAGCAGAAAACAAACTGATTCATCGACACAACGAGCGCTTTGCGGCTCATGAACAAGTGGCTCATTTGATCGAGTACTTCGAAATACTGGCGGAAGATTCAGCGTTGGCCATTACCACTTCAGGTGAGGCGATGCTGTATATAGACCGAAACATGTTTGAGCGCGCTATCAGTAACTTATTGTCCAACGCGATTCGCCATGCGTATGACGAGACGACGATTTCGATTGATATTGAGCAGGTTGGTGAATTTGTGAGAATAACAGTCAGTAACGTTGGTGAGGCGATCCCCAAGCAAAGCCTGCCGTATCTGTTTGACCGTTTTTATCGGGTCGACAAGTCTCGCCAACATTCAGGTAGCGTGGGAGCTGGGCTGGGTTTGTCGATCACTCAGTCGATTGTTCACGCCTACGATGGAAGCATCAGCGTCACTTCAGAAGATGGCCAAACCCAGTTTTGTTTAATACTGCCAGCGGCTAAAGCTGACTCAGCAGTGGAATCACTTCCTCAAGAGACGCTTTAATGATGACTCTGTCTTCGAGCTCTGGCAGAGGGGGAAGTAAATCCGGAATCATTACAGCTTGGCATTTTGCAGCGAGTGCGGCTTTGATGCCGTTGTTCGAATCTTCCAATACTAAGCACTGCTTGGCGTCCACACCCAATTGGCGATAAGCCATTTGATAGCAATCAGGGTTTGGTTTACCGCGTTCTACATCTTCGGCGGTAATCACTAAATCAAACTGAGCAAGGTACGTGCTGCCTGAGAAATTGTGTTTTACCTCTGGAAGGTGAGAAGAGGTAACAATCGCGGTTAATAAGCCATGCTGTTTGATGGCATAAAACAGTGCGTCGAATCCGGTTTTGAGCGCAACGCCTTGATTTCTTAGATTATGGAAGTGTTCATCTCGCACGGCTTTATAGCGCGGCATATCGATGGCGTCTTGAAAATGCTCGGCGAGTATTCTTTCACATTCAGGGTCTTGGACACCGATGAACTGCTGGTAGAAATCATCGGTGATGGTTAGGCCTTGCTCGGTGGCGGCGTATTGCCAACTTTGTTTGTAGATGGATTCGGTATCGAAAATCAGTCCATCCATATCAAAAAGTACCGCTTTTAACATTGGCTAGGGCTCCTACGTTTTTGGGTGTAGAGCGGCTGACATTGTTATCTTGTTATATCTAAGCAACCTCGAATCCTTTTGAAGGGAGCTTGGGTATAAAATGTAGGGTTAGAATGGGCTCTCTTTACCTAGTTCATTACAGATCTCGACAATCGCAAGTGAGAGCCCTGACTTAATGATTTGTTGTTGACGTTGCAGTTGCAGCTGATAAAACTCAAGGTCGATGTCGTCATCTGGTTCGCTGACTTCCAGTTGCACCATGCCCATTTTCTTTACCAGATGTAGTTTTTTGATTGGGTCTAGAATATTTGGGTCGGTAAACTCGTAATCACAAGCGTCACTATTGAGTTGGTTCTTGAGCTTAATGATGTCTTCGATGTCGTGGTAAATATCATCAGGAAGTACACCCAAGCCAAACAGTAACTTTAAACGAACAGATAGATCGCCCAGCGGTCCTGAGTCTTGTAGCAGCGGACCAACCACGGATTGAACGGCAAAGTTATCTTTACGAAAGATTCTTTGTACTAGCCCATCGATCGAATCGTTAAAGACGTCGACTGCCGCAATAAAAAAGCCTCGTACCGAAGGTGCGCTGTTTAATCGCTCAATGATCTCGGTTTCGTTGATGTTATCTGCCATATACTGAATACATTTCTAGTTATTAGGTATCCCAATCTCTTCATGCGGACAAGGATACAGAAGGGGAGCTAAGCTCCCCTAGGTAAATCAAAGTTGGTGGTAAAGCGTCTCAATTTGAGCTACTTCTGCACTGTCTTCTGCAAGACCTGTGTACACTGCCAGTGTTTTCTTCACGCCCACTTCTTTTAATGAGTTTTGCAGCTCTATGGCTTGTGGGTCAGTGTCGTTAGTGTACTTCAACGCAGCGGCAATGCCTTTCAAAAGTGTTTGATTTTCAGTGCCATACTCAATTGTACCTAGTAACGGCTTCACTAATCTATCGTTTGCGCCCAATTTGCGAATTGGTTGGCGACCGACACGGTCAACTTCATCGACTAAGAAAGGGTTGGCAAAGCGACCTAGAATCTTCTCGATGTACGCATTGTGCATGTCGCGATCAAAGCTGTAACGTTTGATCAGCACCTCACCACTCTCTTGCATTGCCTGTTTTACTTCAGCATGAATGCTTGGGTCCTCAATCGCTTCACGAATGGTGCGGTGGCCTTTTAAGCAACCTAAGTAAGCGGTAATGCAGTGACCCGTATTGAGGGTGAACAGCTTACGCTCGACAAACGCCATTAGATTGTTGGTTCTTTCCATGCCTGCTATGTCAGGGATTTCGCCTTTGAATTGCTGTTCATCCACAATCCATTCGCTAAAGCTTTCTACCGTCACTTCTAGTGGATCATCGTTCGCCGCTTCTGCTGGTGGCACGATGCGGTCTACCGCTGAATCGACAAAGCCAACCAACTCGTCTGCTTTTGCATGCAATGATTCATCCAAGTGTTTGTACACCTCACCTTTTAGATGCGTCGTACCGCGAACCATATTTTCACACGCGATGATGTTCAATGGTTTTTCGTTGCCTGCTGCAAAGCGCTTTGTAATGCCGGTGGCGATGGTTTTTGCAATGATGTCCAGTACGTTAGGGCCCACTGCTGTTGTTACCAAGTCGGTTTTTACAATGCGCTCGATGACATCTTCACTGGCGGAGTTAACCGCGGTGACGTGAGTTACTGTGTCGATTTGGCACTCAGTACCCACCACTTTTACTTTGTATTCTTGCTTGTGACTTAGTTGGTCGACGAGTGGAGCGTCAACGTCCGCGAATGTCACCTCGACTTCTGCATCTGCTAAGAGTTTACCGATGAAGCCACGACCAATATTACCTGCGCCAAAATGAACTGCGTTTTTCATAATGCTTACCTACCAATGTCTGAAATATTGACTAAAACGAATCTAGGGTGAGGCCAACCGCATAGGGGGTGACAGCTGACCTCGGTTTGCTCAGGAGCAAATAAAAGGAGTGATTAAGCCGCTTGCTGGCCGCCAAGGATGTTCAGAATCTCTTCCACATCGTTGGTGCTGGTTAGCTTCTCAATTGCCTCCGGCTCATCGAGCGCGTTTGTAATGGTGGTAATCACCTGGATGTGCTCATCGTTCTTAGCGGCAATGCCGATAACCAGTTTCGCTACATCATCGTCGTCTTCAGTAAATTGGATACCCGATGGGTATTGGCAGATTACAATGCCGGTTTTCTTTACGCGGTCTTTCGCTTCTACCGTACCGTGAGGTACAGCGATAGATTCGCCTAGGTAAGTTGAAACCAACGCTTCACGCTCAAACATTGCGTCTACGTATTCTGGTTCTGCGTAGCCAAGTTCAACCAATTTGTTGCCTGCAAAGCGAATGGCTTCTTCTTTGTTGGCTGCTTTCAAGCCTAGGTGAATGTTCTCACGCTGGATCTGGAATACAGATGGTTGTTGTGGCTCAAAGCTGTCGTCGTTGGCCGCCATGACTGACACTTTTACCATTTGGTCGTCATTGGCTGCGGATTGGTTTTGTGCTGCTAGTAGTTTGGTGACTAGCTGGTTGTACATTTCGCTGTCTAGGAAGTTAGTCAATGAAATGTGGTGTGCGTTCGGAGCATGCTTACGTGCACGATCCGTTAAGTCTTTATGAGTAATCACGATATCTGCACTCTCTGGTAAGCTGTTAATAGCAAGGTTGGTTACATGGATGTTCAGACCGGCGTCTTGAACCTTTTTGCGCAGCATGCTTGCACCCATTGCGCTTGAACCCATGCCCGCATCGCAAGCTACAATGATGCTTTGTACTGTCGCTAGGTCTACGTCACCTTTGCTTTGGCTGTTTACCACCGCATCGTTTTTAGATGCAGATTTCATGTCTTTCATTTGTGATGTTGCTTTCTCTAGTGCAGCTTCATCACCGTCTTCTTCTGTTGACGTTTGTGTCTTCATTAGCAGTGCTGCTACGGCGAATGACACGCCTGTTGCTGCTGCGATAGACGCTAGAACACCAACGATTGAGCCTTTCTGAGTCATCAATAAGATTGCAAAGATTGAACCTGGTGATGCTGGAGAAACGATACCTGCGTTAAAGATAGTTAGAACGAATACGCCAGTCATACCACCTGCGATAGCCGCAAGGATTAGGCGAGGGTTCATTAGGATATATGGGAAGTAAATCTCGTGGATACCGCCGAAGAAGTGGATGATTGATGCACCACCTGCCGTTTGACGAGCCGTACCTTTACCAAACACCATGTAAGCTAGCAGGATACCTAGACCAGGACCTGGGTTTGCTTCGATTAGGAAGAAGATCGATTGACCTGTCTCAGACGCTTGTTGGATACCTAGTGGAGAGAAGATACCGTGGTTGATCGCGTTGTTTAGGAACAGGATCTTTGCTGGTTCAACGAAGATTGAAGTCAGTGGTAGTAGGTGAGCAGAAACTAGGAAGTTAACACCTGCCGCCAAGCCACCAGAAAGAATTTTTACGAATGGACCGATAAACAGGAAAGCAAGGATCGCACACAGCATACCGATGATGCCTGCAGAGAAGTTGTTGACCAACATCTCGAAACCGCTTTTCACTTTACCATCGATGTAGTTATCGAATTTCTTGATAGCCCAGCCGCCCATCGGGCCGACCATCATTGCTCCCATAAACATTGGGATGTCGGTACCGACAATCACGCCCATTGTTGTGATTGCACCGACTACCGCACCGCGATCGCCACCAACCAATTTACCACCGGTGTAACCGATAAGCAGTGGTAGCAAGTAGGTAATCATAGGGCCAACCATAGATGCCAAGGTCTCATTTGGCAGCCATCCAGTTGGAATAAATAGAGCAGTGATAAAGCCCCACGCGATAAACGCGCCGATGTTTGGCATTACCATGTTTGACAGAAAACGACCAAAATTTTGTATCTTGATCTTGGCATCTGGTGATATCATAACAATTCCCCGTTCGATGTTCTGATTAATTTTGTTGTAGTAAACGGTTCGCCAAAACCGTTTGTTTGATTGCTTAGTACCCAATCAATTTACCACACATTTTCCAATTGGAACTGACAACGGGTTTTTCGTGATCAACCCCCGCATTTCTTAGGCTGAGAAACGTTTTTTAAGTGACTAACTTCAACTTATTGACTTGTAACTTAATGACAAAAAGCCACTTTCAAATCTGTCAATAAAAATCTTAGTGATCAATTCGATCTTCTGACAAATTTAAAATCAAAATACTTTGTGACTTTGATCACTTTTGATTTCTTTTGAAATTCGAATTAAATGTCACTAGCGATCAATATCACATTTCGTGTTGATTTGGTCTGGATGCAAAATGTGATCTGAGTCGTTTTTGGTGTTTTGTGAAAGTTTGCGACGGGATTGGTGTGAACAATGTCATTGCGACTCTTCGATAGAATGTATTTATAAAAATCTTTTCGGCGTACTTCACGAAGTGTCCTTATCTCATTGATAGAAAAATAAAAGAGAGTCGCTATTTGGCTCCTCTTATTGGCTCACAACTCTCTTTTTACTGACTGCTTTTACTTATGGTTGCTATTTGCATGATAGGTGAGGTACTCATGAGTTTGCTCGCGTCCCATATACCTCGCCAACGTCTTTTCTTGAACATCGCGTAAATCAACCATGATTAACCCATCTAGAGCATTATTGAACGCAGGATCGACATTAAAGCACACCAGTTTGCCATTGAGGCTTAAGTACTGACGCAGTAAAACTGGCACACCTTTTCCTTCATCGATTCTGGCAATGACGCGTGATAATAGCTGTAAGTCCCCTAATGCGGTGAGCATGCTGGTGTTCCAGTCACGTTGGTGGTCAGGAAGTGGATTAGAGGGCGTGACGTACTCTGCGCCGTTGTTATCGTAATGATGCAGTGTCATTGATTGAGCTAGTAGTTGGCGTGCAGTATCGCTGTAGTCGTTGCTAATGCTCACCGGACCAAATAGGTGTGTGTAATCTGGGTTTTGATGCACGAATGTCGCGATGCCTTTCCACAGCAGTAGTAGCGCGCTCATGCTTTTTTGGTATTGCTGCGCAATCACTGAGCGTCCCATCTCAATGGATTTACCCATTTGGTCAATAAAGCGTTGGTCATAGTTAAACAACGTTCGTGAATACAGACCGACTACGCCGCGCTTTTCAATCAGTTGGTCAACCAGACCTAAACGATACGCGCCCACCAAACACTGGTTTTCTCTGTCCCACACAAACAGATGCAGGTAATCATGATCGAAATGGTCAATGTCTATTGCCAGCCCAGTTCCTTCGCCAACCTGTCGAAAATTGAGCTCACGCAGGCGACCAATTTCATGCAGTAGGGAAGGGATATTCTGCGACTCCGTACAGTAGACATCGAACTCACCACTTGTTAGCAGCTTGGACTCTTTTGGCAAGTTGTTCAGCTCTTCAAGCAATTCGCCTACGGGTAACCCTGCCGCTATTGGAGAGAGCAGTTCTGATGATGAAGAGGGCTTATTTGATTGGGTTTCGCGATTGAGCAAGTAAGTGTTGAGCCGCAAATAGTTCACCACTTGATCATCGCTAAGTGTGTTGAGCTCTTTAAATTTAATCGCTTGGCCAAAAGATAAGTTGATGGTTTGCGCATGTTTGTTCAGCAGCTCTCGACCAAGCATTAGGGTGCGTAGAAGCGGATGGATTTTTCCCGCTATATAAAAACGTTTCGAGTTTTGACCGCTGATGAAGACCGGAACTGTCGTGGCTTTAGTCTTGCGGATAAGGCTACTTAGGCTTCGACTCCAATCCTTATCTTGCAAACGTTGCTGTTTGGCATCGACTAACTGGGACACTTCACCGGCGGGAAAGACAAGCAATAAGCCGCCACTTGCCAGATGTTTATTGGCCGCTCTCAGGGCTTTCATATTGGACTTGACCGCGTCTTTACCTTCAAACACATCGACGCCAATAAAGAGCTTATCTAACTCTGGCACGGTTTTAAGGTATTGATTAGCTAGGATTTGGATATCGTCTCTGACCATCAACAGTAATTCAGCCAAAATCACGCCTTCTACACACCCAAGCGGGTGGTTCGCCACGATGACGGTAGCACCTTGTGTGGGTACTGAGTCTAGTGAACCATGAGCAATGCGATAGTCGATACCTAAGATATCCAGCGTGAAGCGGAGAAAAGTTTTTGTATCGGCATTAACGGGGCGTTGGGCGTAGAACTTATCGAGCTGGTTTAAACCGGTTGCCCATTCAGCAACGTTTTCACCAATGCCAAACGGCGTTTTACGTGGGAGACGAAAAGGGGTCGAACTATCCATATTTACCTCAGCGTAAAAATTGCTGATTGGATAGTAGAAATTACAGATGACAGTTCAGAGGCAAAAACATGAGCCTTTGGTGACAAACCAATGAAGCTTTATTGACCAAAGACTCTGAAATGAATGAGTTTGAGGGACTATTTAAGTTTTATCACCAGCAAACATCAGGATGCTCATGGCGTTGAGAGTCTTACTGATTGATTCTATCGAGCTCAATACCTGCTTGGTTGGCTCGTTTTCAAGTAGCAAGCGTCCATCAAAACCTTTGCCTTCGCAATGTTCTTCGCTGCATGCGAGCTCTTGAGACTCTTCTGACGTTGCATCTTCAATCAGGCTCTCGCTACTTGCAAGGCAAGAGGAAGATACAATCAAGCCACCGAGCATTATCATCAATTTTGTTTTCAACATGAGTATTAGGTTCTTAATAAAACACTGTTCGATTTTATATTGTTGTGCTCACTATTTCGAGCGAAATGACACAAATTTAGCTTCCGGTCGCTATTTTATTGCCATAAGTGAACTATCTTATCGAGATAACAAATTGATCAATTTAATGAAATTAGGAGGGTGAATGGAGCGAATTTCCAATAAGTCGTCAGTGTGGCTTGGGTTGAGCTTGATTATTGGTTTGGGTGTGTTGGGCTTTTTCATTCAACAGACCGCCGTCAAATATAAAGCTTATGAACGGGTCGTGACGGTGAAGGGGTTATCTGAGCGGGAGTACCCAGCGGACACGGTAATTTGGCCAATTCAGTTTACCGTCGCGAGTAATGATATGCCGACGATGTTTGATGAGATTGATCAGCAAACCAAACTAGTGCTCGACTTTCTCGCATCAAAGGGGTTGGATGAGTCCAACTTTTCGTTGTCTTCACCTGCTGTAACAGACCGTAAGGCGCAGCAGTATGGAAACGAACAAGACATTGAGTATCGCTACTTAGCAAACCGCACTGTGACGGTTTATAGCCAGAATATTGATGTTGTTAGAGCAGCCATCAATGAGATAGGTGAGCTAGGTAAACAGGGTGTTTTACTTAACCAAGACCCATATTCAAACCGGGTTGAATATAGCTTTACTAAGCTTAATGACATCAAGCCAGATATGATTGAGGAAGCGACCAAGAACGCTCGAGAAGTGGCAGAGAAGTTCGCCAAAGATTCACAAAGCTCACTCGGTAAAATCAAGCGTGCAACACAGGGACAGTTCTCCATTTTCGATCGTGATAGTAATACGCCTTACATTAAGAAAGTACGCGTTGTTTCAACCGTTCAGTATTATTTGTCGGATTAACGATGTCTTTGTGTATTTTTGAAGGATAAGTAAAAACCGCTCAAATGAGCGGTTTTTTTCGGCCTTGTATTTTACAAGGTAGGTACTTTACAAGATAGGTTCAATATCCTGCTCGGTGTGCTCACCCTCTACAACTTCCACTGGCGTGTAGTGTTGATAAATCAGGAAGCCATCTTCTGAGGTTTCATGTGTATTTGGATCGTCGATGTAAGCCGTACAAGTGTAGCCAAGCGTGTAAGTACCTGGGCCAACAAAGCCAAACTCGTAGTCGTAAGTTGTGTTGCCTTCTTCATCAACTGACTCATTGACGTTTGCGGCCGCAACCGGTGTATTAAATGGCTCTGGAGCGCCCATGTCGCCCATGGTAGAGCGATCCATTGCGCCTGCGTAAAGGTACACGGCGTGTACTGGAGGCACATCGTTAATTGCATTCCATGCGGCGCTGTCTGCCTCACAAGCTTGATACTGAACTTCACTAACTTGACCACCAATATGGCCTGCTTCTGAAGCATTGACTAGGCTTACGGCATTTGAATTCATGTTCATGTAATCAAGGCCAACAGGGTCTGCAAGGCCGTTACGTAAATCAAACTCCACCACGTAGCTGTTGTGGCCGACATTAATTTTTACATACTCGCCCTTACCAGAGAATTTAAGGCGACCTTGATCACTGGTATCTGGTTTAAACCCAAAGCAGCTGCCACGGCTTGGTACGACTAAGCCTTTCACAGAACCATCGGTTTTCTCTACATAAGATAGAGTCGTGTCGTTCAACTGTCTGCCGTCTTTTGCGTAGACACACATTGCGTAGTCACCCGGTGGGATATCTTGTTCACTGATGATGGTTTCTGCGTTGCTGCCTTGGTACTGCATCAAATCAACTTGATTCAGTTCGCCGTCGTCGCTGGCATCTAACAGGATATGTTCACCTGTTTGCTGACCCGTTTCAGGATCGAAAGGAACGAGCACAACATCTTTGAAGGCTAAAACGACTTTGTTGGCATCATCCACGGGTGCGTCAGAAACACTGAGAGAAAAAGTTGCTGCATCTGGGGATGATGAATCGTCACTACCACAGCCAACCAGTAACAGTCCGCCGGAGAGTGCAAGGATAGGGTAAGTGTAATTTTTCATAGCTTCCTACTGCTTTTTAAATGAGATCATTCAAAGTTTAGTTTCAGTCTTGAGAAACCATGTCAAGAAAGAGTCTTTAGTGAGTGAATTAATAATAGTAGTAGTGGTCAATCACCTTTATGTGTGGGTATAGAAATTAAGGGGTATTGAGCATATTGATTGAATGCTAGATCAGTGGCTTTACCTGCTATGCAAGTAATTTTTTATAAAACTAAGTTCTTATTTGTTTGGCGCTGAAGTTGATAAAAGTCAATTCAGATAAGGAGTGAGAGGCGTAGCTTTGACCGCACTGGTTAGCTAGAAGGAATTACTAGAATGGCATTTAAACATTACCTCAGAGAGTTACTGGGTTTGGCTATCGTAGTCTCTGTGGTGTTCGGGGCTTTGAGCATCTTATTGGATTTCTGCGCCCTTGCGGCACTGTGCGAGCATCAAGAAGACATCGCACACATCTTCTTCCATGAGTCGTTTTACTTCGTCGCATTTCTTGTCCCACCTTATTTCTTATGGAAAGTGATTAATCGCCCAGACCTCGTGGCGGCAACAGAAGAGTACCAAGCCAATAAGCTGGAGCTAGAGCGCTCGTAGGAAGAAGAGTAAGGTTTGACGTGACGGGGGAGACTGGATGGAATCTCTATCTTCCAGATACAACAAAGGCTCGTAGATTTCTCTACGAGCCTTCTGAATTTGGTGGCCCCTCCCAGACTTGAACTGGGGACCAATCGATTATGAGTCGACTGCTCTAACCACTGAGCTAAGGGGCCTTAATAGGTCAACGATTATAGGGGAAGCATTACGAGGTGTCTAGCCACTAGGTAGGGCAATTGCGCTTAGTTTTTATTCACTTAGCTTCACAGATAATAAAAAAGGTGACACTCGGTCACCTTTTTTCGTTTTTAATCGCTGCGATTACTCGTCTAGGAAGCTGCGCAGTGTTTCTGAGCGGCTTGGGTGACGAAGTTTACGTAGTGCTTTCGCTTCGATCTGACGGATACGTTCACGAGTAACGTCGAACTGCTTACCAACTTCTTCTAGAGTGTGGTCAGTGTTCATGTCGATACCAAAGCGCATACGAAGTACTTTTGCTTCACGTGGCGTTAGACCTGCAAGTACGTCTTTCGTTGCCATTTTCAGGCTCGTTGCCGTAGCAGAATCTAGCGGTAGTTCTAGCGTAGTATCTTCGATGAAATCACCTAGATGCGAATCTTCGTCGTCACCAATTGGTGTCTCCATAGAGATTGGCTCTTTAGCGATTTTCAGTACTTTACGAATCTTGTCTTCTGGCATTTGCATACGCTCTGCCAGTTCTTCCGGTAATGGCTCACGACCCATCTCTTGCAGCATTTGACGAGAGATACGGTTTAGCTTGTTGATCGTTTCGATCATGTGTACCGGGATACGAATCGTACGTGCTTGGTCCGCGATTGAACGAGTGATTGCCTGACGGATCCACCACGTTGCGTAAGTCGAGAACTTGTAACCACGACGGTATTCGAACTTATCTACCGCTTTCATCAGACCGATGTTACCTTCTTGGATTAGATCCAAGAACTGTAGACCACGGTTGGTGTATTTCTTCGCGATAGAAATTACTAGACGTAAGTTCGCTTCAACCATCTCTTTCTTCGCACGGCGAGCTTTTGCTTCACCGATAGACATGCGACGGCTGATGTCTTTAATGTTTTGAACGTTTAGAGAAGTCTCTTCTTCAATCATTTTTAGTTTAGCGATTGAACGACGGATTTCTTCTTCGTTACGTTTGATCTTTTCAGCGTATGGCTTGTCAGATGCTAGGATCTCATCTAGCCATGCTTCGCTTGATTCGTTGCCTGTGAACAGCGCGATGAATGATTTCTTCGGCATTTTGCCGTATTCAACTGCAGACTTCATGATCAGACGTTCTTGAGTACGAACGCGATCCATTGCTGTACGCAGTTCATTCACTAGGTGATCGAACTGTTTTGGCGTTAGACGGAATTCTTTGAATACGTCTAGCATCAACTCGTTAGCTACGGTCGCTTTAGGACTCTCGTAACCGTGTTCGTTGATTGCAAGCTGAAGGTTTTGGTACGTGCTGCGTAGCTGGTTGAATTTCTCAAGCGCTAGCTCTGGGTCGATACCAACATCTTCTTCAGATTCATCTGAATCGTCATCGCTTTCTTCGTCGTCATCAACGTCTTCTTCATCTTCTTCTTCTAGCTGAGATTCAGTCAGCTCAGAACCGATGTGCGTTGCTGTTGGTGCAGCTGTATCGTCTGCATCAGGGTCAACAAATCCAGAGATTAGGTCTGTTAGACGAAGTTCTTCTGCTTGAACTTTATCAAACTGCTCAAGAATGTATGGGATAGTGCCAGGGTATTCAGCAACAGACGATTGAACTTGGTTAATACCTTCTTCAATACGTTTTGCGATGTCGATTTCGCCTTCGCGAGTCAGCAGCTCCACAGTACCCATTTCACGCATGTACATGCGCACTGGGTCTGTTGTACGACCAATTTCACTTTCTACGCTAGAAAGTGCTGCTGCTGCAGCTTCAGCTGCATCTTCATCGGTAATGTTTGTGTCATCGTTCAGCGCTAGATCATCGGCATCAGGAGCAGTTTCTACTACCTTGATACCCATGTCGTTGATCATCTGAATGATGTCTTCTACCTGTTCTGAATCTACGATTTCAGCAGGTAGGTGGTCATTTACTTCGGCGTAGGTCAGATAGCCTTGTTCCTTGCCTTTAATAACAAGTAACTTTAGCTGTGACTGCGGATTTTGATCCATAGACGGTATCCAACTTCGTAATCTGGTGAAGGAATCAGTATGCGAAATGCAAACCACTTACTATAACAAATTAAATTGTTGCTGACTAATTAAACAGGGTTACGCTTTTAAATCTAGCATCAAAGCTAGCAGCTCCCTTTTCTCTTCGGCTGATAAACCGACACTTCTTGCTTTGGCCTGCAGGTTTTCAATTTGCTTTTCTACGCACTGGGCAATAATTTTATCCAGTGAGTCTAAAAATATTTCTTCTTGGTTGTCTTCATCGAGGGGAATGTCCCAGCTCGCTAGACGAGACAGAAGGGTCTCATTTTGGCTATTTCGCCAATGCTCTAATAATTGGCCTGTGTTTATATGGGGATGTGCCTGGCATTTATCAAGTACATCAACAAATAAACTTAGTCCCGGTATTGATAATTCTCTTACCGAAGACAAATCAGGTACCATTTGAGCATAGCTCGGATTTTGAATAAGTAGAGCGATTACCTCGCGCATCGGAGTTCGTTTGATCTCTTTGTGCGGCTGAGGTCGAGTTTCACTCGTCTTTTTACGCGGTTGGCGTAAGCGGTTATCAAAGCCCGTGCGTTCATCAAGCAGCTTTTCGAGTAATTCCTGAAAGTAGGGATCAGGTATCTTGTCGATCAACGCACTCGCGTAGGCGCGTAGTGCGGATTTACCTTCATTGTTGCCCAAGTTGATTTGGTGCAATTCAATCAAGTTATCAAACAGATAGCTCGAAAGCGGCGTCGCTTGTTCAATTTGTTGTTCGAAGGCTTGTTTGCCATATTTACGAACGTAGCTGTCTGGATCTTCGCCATCAGGTAAGAATAAGAACTTCAGCGTGTTACCCGTTTTTAGGTACTGAAGCGCATTCTCGAGCGCGCGCCATGCGGCTTCTTTACCTGCGCGGTCACCATCGTAACAACACACTACCGTGTTGGTTTGACGGAACAGCATTTGAATATGGTCACCCGTGGTGGATGTGCCCAATGATGCGACAGAGTAATCTACGCCATATTGCGCTAAAGCCACCACATCCATATAGCCTTCAACGACCAAAACTCGTGGCGGTTCACGATATGCCTGCAAAACTTCATAAAGGCCGTAAAGTTCTTTACCTTTATGGAAGATAGGCGTCTCTGGTGAGTTGAGGTATTTCGGTGTGCCATCACCAAGTACACGGCCACCAAAGCCGATGACTCGACCACGACGGTCACGAATCGGGAACATGATACGACCACGGAAGCGGTCATAGCGGTTGCCTTTATCGTTTTCAATCAACATGCCACCAGTTACCAGCATGTCTTGGTTGTCTTTATTCTGGCCGAAGTTTTTACGGACTAAGTCCCATTCATCAGCCACATAGCCGATGCCAAACTTCTGTACGATTTCGCCAGATAGACCGCGATCTTTCAGGTACTCAATCGCCACTTTACTTGCTGGCTGTTTGAGTTGGTTACGATAGAACTGAGCAATGCTGCCCATCAAATCGTACAGATTGCGTTTTTCACTGCTGCTTGCTTGAGGACCAGAATTAAACTGTCCACCGCCGCCACTGCGTTGTTCACGCGGTACATCCAAACCGAGGTAAGACGCCAGTTCTTCAATGGCCTCGACAAACTCTAACCGTTCGAACTCCATGATGAAGTCGATGGCATTGCCGTGAACGCCGCAACCAAAACAGTGGTAAAACTGTTTCTCTTGGCTGACGCTGAATGAAGGGGTCTTTTCGTTATGGAAAGGGCAGCAAGCACCGTAGTTTTTGCCTTTTTTCTTAAGTTTCACGCGTGCGTCGATGATATCGACAATATCGAGTCGAGCTAGGAGGTCATCAATAAAACTGCGAGGGATGTGTCCAGCCATAAAACCTAACAAAAAAAGAAAATCATGATTGGTGTGAATGGGTTACAAAGAAAAGCATATGTGAGGCTTTTTGTTATTCCATTCTGCCAGATACAAACAAGCCGTGCGTTCCAAAGGATAGCACGGCTTGCTGCAATTGGGTGGGGTATTAAGCCAATTTAGCGCGAACTAAACCGCTCACTTTACCCATATCTGCACGCCCTTGAATTTGCGGTTTCAGAACGCCCATTACTTTGCCCATGTCTTGCATGCCAGCTGCGCCAGATTCAGCAATTGCGTTCTCGATAAGAGCAGCAACTTCTTCGTCTGTCAGTGGTTGAGGCATAAAGTCCTCAAGAACGGTAATTTCAGCTTGTTCCGCATCAGCAAGATCTTGACGACCTGCTGCTTCAAATTGCGATACAGAGTCGCGACGTTGTTTAACCATCTTGGTCAGTACAGCAAGGATGTCGTCATCGCCCAGAGTAATCTGTTCGTCAACTTCACGCTGCTTAACTGCTGATAGAGCTAAACGAATAGTACCAAGGCGCAATTTGTCCTTGGCTTTCATCGCTAATTTTTGCTCTTCTTTGAGTTTATCAATCAGAGCCATAACTAAATTCCTTTCCGGAGCTCAGTTATTAGTACAGGCGAACGCGACGAGCGTTTTCGCGAGCTAGCTTCTTAGCGTGACGCTTTTGAGCTGCTGCTTTAGCGCGTTTGCGAACTGTAGTTGGTTTTTCGTAGTGCTCACGACGACGCACTTCAGAAAGGATACCTGCTTTTTCGCAAGAGCGCTTGAAACGACGTAGAGCAACGTCGAACGGTTCGTTTTCACGTACTTTAACTACTGGCATATGCCTTTCACCTCAGGGGTTATTCGTTAACGCTGGAATTTAATGAACCAAATCACAATTGTTTGGTCAGTTACCAGCTTGATCAAAAATGGTGCGGAATTTTAATCCGATCAACACAGCTTTGTAAAGCCTTTTATCGCTTATTGTCTGTACAAAATTTGTTTGAAGCACCAAGGCAGGGTAATATGACGCCCAAATTTCCTCTATACAGAAAGCATACTGAGAAAACCATGCGCATTATTGGTATTGAAACCTCTTGTGACGAGACAGGCATCGCGATTTATGACGATGAAAAAGGTCTGCTATCACACAAGCTTTACAGCCAAGTAAAACTTCACGCAGATTACGGCGGCGTGGTGCCTGAGTTGGCTTCACGTGACCATGTTAAGAAAACCATCCCTCTTATTAAAGAGGCACTGAAAGAAGCAAATCTGACTTCTAAAGACATTGACGGTGTAGCATACACGGCAGGTCCAGGTTTGGTGGGCGCACTCCTTGTTGGTGCTACCATCGGTCGCAGTATTGCTTACGCTTGGGGTGTACCAGCGGTGCCTGTTCACCATATGGAAGGTCACCTACTGGCGCCTATGCTAGAAGATAACCCACCACCGTTCCCATTTGTGGCGGTATTGGTATCGGGTGGTCACTCAATGATGGTGGAAGTAAAAGGCATCGGCGAGTACAAAATCCTAGGCGAATCAATTGACGATGCGGCGGGTGAGGCATTCGATAAGACGGCGAAGCTAATGGGCTTAGATTACCCAGGTGGTCCGCTGCTTTCTAAGCTGGCTGAAAAAGGCACGCCGGGTCGCTTTAAGTTCCCGCGTCCAATGACGAATGTACCAGGCTTGGACATGAGTTTCTCTGGTCTAAAAACCTTTACGGCTAACACGATTGCTGCCAACGGTGATGATGAGCAAACACGTGCTGATATCGCTTTAGCATTCGAAGAAGCGGTATGTGCTACGCTGGCTATCAAATGTAAGCGCGCACTTGAACAAACGGGTATGAAACGCATTGTTATTGCTGGTGGTGTAAGTGCGAACCGTCGTCTGCGTGCAGAGCTTGAGAAGCTGGCGAAGAAAGTTGGCGGCGAAGTTTACTACCCACGCACTGAATTTTGTACCGATAACGGTGCGATGATCGCTTACGCAGGTATGCAACGTTTGAAGAACGGTGAAGTGGCTGATATGTCGGTTGAAGCGCGCCCACGTTGGCCGATCGATCAACTAACACCAATCGCGTAATCAAACTTTCGCTGAAGGTTTGAAATAGATTTACGAAGATAAAGGTCTCTGCTCATCAGAGGCCTTTATTTTTAGATATCTAATTGAAAGGCTTTGTGTAATTGATGGTAAGAGCCTGACTGATGCGAGCAGTTTTATATCGTTTCAGTGATAGGATGGTTCTCAAAAATAATAGATGGATATAACAATGAACAAGTTTGAAATTGAAGGCCAGCAACTTGCTTACTTAGATAAGGGTGAAGGCCCTGTGCTTCTGTTTGGTCACAGCTACCTTTGGGATTGCCAAATGTGGGCACCACAAATTGAAGTGTTGAGCCAATCTTACCGCTGTATCGTGCCAGACCTTTGGGCACACGGTGAGTCGGATGCTGCACCCGCTTCAACACGATCTTTGGTGGATTACGCACAGCACATGTTGGCGTTGATGGATCATCTGGAGATCGAGCAGTTCTCTATTGTTGGCTTGTCTGTCGGCGGTATGTGGGGGGCTGAGCTGACTTCTCAAGCGCCTCAACGTGTGAAGTCATTGGTTCTGATGGATACATTCATCGGTCTAGAACCTGAAGTGACGCATAAAAAGTATTTCGCAATGTTAGATACCATCAGCCAAGTGCAAGCTGTTCCGGCACCGATTGTTGAAGCTGTAACGCCGCTATTCTTTGCTAATAATGCAGAGCAAGTGAATCCGGTATTGGTTGCATCATTCAAGCAAAGCCTTGAAGCATTGCAAGGTGAGCGTGCAGCCGAAGTCGCCCGTGTTGGTCGTATGGTGTTTGGCCGCCGTGATGTGATTGAAGATTCTGAAATGTTTGCATTGCCAACGTTGATTGCGGTTGGTCGTGAGGATAAGCCACGTCCAGTATTTGAATCTTACTTAATGAATGACTGTATTACTGGCAGTGAGTTGGTGGAGATCCCTGAAGCAGGCCACATTAGTTCGCTAGAGCAGCCAGAGTTCGTCAATCAAATGCTGTTAGACTTTCTAAACAAAGTGCACGCATAGTTCTGCGTTCGAAAGCTTAAAACTAAAAAACTCGGCATCAAGCCGAGTTTTTTTCTATCAGTTTCTTTTCGCCAATTTTAGGCTCTTCGCCAGACAATAAACGGCGGATATTTTGGTGATGCTTAAATACAATCAAGCAGCACAGCATAGCAACGGGCAGAGTGTATTGGGGTTTGAACATCCACGTATAAAACGGGGTAACTAAGACCGTCACTAATGCAGCCAAAGAAGAGTAGCGAAATAGCACCGCGACCGACAACCAAGTCAGCATCACCAACCCTGTTAAATCCAAACCGATAGGGGCAATTGCGCCAAGTGCCGTTGCTACACCTTTTCCACCTTTAAAATGGAAGAAGATCGGATACATATGACCAAGACAGGCTGCAATAGCGATGACGCCAAGGATGATAGGGTCGATACCAAGGAAGTAACCGCCCCAAACCGGTATGGTGCCTTTGAGCATATCGCAGAGCAATACTGCGACCGCCGCGCCTTTTCCGCCAATGCGTAACACATTGGTTGCACCCGGGTTATTGGACCCCACTTTACGCGGGTCTGGCAACCTTAACAAACGACAAATCAGCACCGCACTGGAGATCGAACCCAGCAAATAGGCGGCCATTGTCATTATCAGTGCCAGTGCGTCCATAGAAGTCCTTGATGGATTGGAATTTAATGCTCAGTTCCTGAGTAGTTGCTATCATACCGCGATTCGGCGGTGAGCAAAAATACTCTCTGCGATAGAGCTTGCATTATGGGATTTCTTGTATATAAAGAGTCTTCGCAGTTTATACCCAAGTGACTTTTACCGCCAATTGACGCGCTTAAAGGTCTCTATAGGTTACTTGGGTATAGAATAGTACGATCAAATTGCCCAAATCGGGTATCCGACCTCTGAAATAGAAGGACATAAGATGGCTCTGGATAAAGTTTTTATTGAACAGCTAGAAGTAATCACCACCATCGGCGTTTACGATTGGGAACAGCAAATTAAGCAGAAGCTGGTTCTGGATATCGAAATGGCGCACGACAACAAGCCGGCGGGTAAGAGTGATGATGTTCAAGACGCGTTGGATTACTCACAAGTGAGCGAAGCGGTGTTAAACCACATCGAAAATGGTCGCTTTTTGTTGGTTGAACGCGTTGCAGAAGAAGTTGCAGAGCTTGTCATGCAGCGCTTCTCTGTGCCTTGGGTCAAAATTCGCTTAGCGAAACCAGGTGCGGTTCCTCAAGCACGCGCGGTGGGCGTTGTGATTGAGCGAGGCCAAGTATGATCAAAACGTATATCGGCGTAGGCACCAACATTAAAAGAGAGCACCACGCACTTGTGGCTTATCAAGAGCTGCAAAAGCTTGGCTGTGATCTGTGTGTTTCGCCGATATATGAATGCGAGCCTATTGGCTTTAGCAGTCAAAATTTCTACAACTTCGTGATTAGTTTCTTCACGGAGTTGTCACTCGAAGAGTTGAGTCACCGCTTACGCGAGATTGAATTTCAGTGGGGGCGTGAAGAAAACGCGCAAAAGTATCAGGATCGAACCTTAGATCTCGATATAGTCTTGTTCGGTGAGTGCATTTCGCAGCAAAAACCTGAGCTACCTCGCAGTGATATCTACAAATATCCTTTTGTAACAAAGCCCCTGTATGATCTCGAACCTCAATTGGTGATCCCCGGCGATGGCAGAACAATCGCAGATATTTGGCAGGCGATGCAGCCCGTCGATTCACTCAAACCAGTTTCCTTTTCACTTTAATCTTGAGTTGTTTACATGAGTTACTTTGAAGCCTTTATTCTGGCTCTGATTCAGGGTCTGACAGAGTTTTTGCCAATTTCCAGCTCTGCTCACTTGATCCTGCCTTCAGCCATTCTTGGTTGGGAAGACCAAGGCTTGGCATTTGATGTTGCCGTTCACGTTGGTACGCTAATGGCAGTGGTGATCTATTTCCGTCAAGAAGTGATCACGCTTTTCCAAGCACTGTTCGCCTCGATCTTTAAAGGTGATCGCAGCAAAGAAGCTAAACTGGCGTGGATGATCGTGATTGCAACGATCCCAGCGTGTGTATTTGGCCTACTGATGAAAGACATCATCGAAGTTTACCTGCGCAGTGCTTACGTGATCGCAACCACGACGATCATCTTTGGTCTGCTGCTTTGGTGGGTAGATAAGAATGCAGAGCTAGTGGCGGATGAGTACCAAACTGGCTGGAAGAAAGCCTTGTTCATTGGTATTGCTCAAGCGTTGGCGATGATTCCTGGTACGTCACGCTCAGGTGCAACCATTACTGCTGCACTTTACCTAGGCTTCACTCGTGAAGCGGCCGCGCGTTTCTCATTCCTAATGTCTATCCCAATCATTACTTTAGCGGGTGGCTACCTAGGTATGAAGTTGGTGACAAGTGGTGAACCAGTACACATTGGCTTCCTGCTAACGGGTATTGTGACGTCATTTGTCAGTGCCTACATCTGTATTCACTTCTTCTTGAAGATGATTTCACGTATGGGTATGACACCATTCGTAATTTACCGTTTGATTCTAGGTTTTGGCCTGTTTGCTTTCTTGCTAATGGCTTAAACCCAATCCGAATGAAAACGCCCGCTTGGTTAAGCGGGCGTTTTTGTTTGTCTCTCTTTTCTTTTGAGTCGCTTACTTACCTAATGCGACTTTAACCGCTTCTGCACGACGTTTCTCTTGTTCATCACGAATTGCAGAGCCTTTGAAACCGTCTTTGATAATGGCTTGCACATCAACCGATGCCGCGGCTTGATAAGCGCGCATAAACAGTTCTGCTTGCGGGTACGGTTGGTCTTCTAGCCCCTTGCGGCCAGCATGATCGGCTTGGCAGCAAATTAAGATATCTTGCAGACGCTCAGCCTTGCGCCACACATCAAACTTGTTGAGGATCTTGATGATGGTTTGTGGTTTAAGCTCGGCTGCTCGATGGATGTTAGAGTGTTGCTCGCACACCATTAATGCCAAGTCGCGGAACTCATTTGGCACTCGTACGCGATCGCACAGCTTCTTGATAAGCTTTAAACCTGTGTGGCAATGCATTTTATGACTTGGCCATTCGCTTTCTGGCGTTACACCTTTACCCAAATCATGCACTTGCGCTGCAAAGCGTACTGGCATTGAATCGCTGAGCTTCGCAGCTTGCTGCGCGACCATTAAGGTGTGGATGCCCGTATCGATCTCTGGATGCCATTTCTCTGGCTGAGGTACACCAAACAGCGCATCAATTTCTGGCAAGACAACGCTTAATGCACCGCAGTCTCTGAGAACAGATAAGAACACATCAGGGCGAGAGGTCGAAAGTGACTTGTGCCATTCTTGCCAAACACGCTCCGGTGTCAGCGTACTTAGCTCGCCGGATTCAGCCATATCGTGCATTAGCTGCATGGTTTCTTCTGCCACACTAAAACCTAAGTGGGCTAACTTTGCCGCGAAGCGCGCAACACGCAGAACGCGAAGTGGGTCTTCAACAAACGCATCGGATACATGTCGCAGCACTTTCTTTTGCAGATCGCTTTGGCCACCATAAGGGTCGTAGAGGTTGCCGTCGTCATCCATTGCCATCGCGTTAATGGTTAAATCACGGCGAATTAGGTCTTCTTCAAGTGTCACGCTTTGGTCAAAGAAACATTCAAAGCCGGTGTAACCCTCACCAGACTTTCTTTCGGTTCGTGCAAGGGCATGTTCTTCTTTGCTTTTCGGGTGCAGGAAGACTGGGAAGTCTTTTCCTACAGCCGTGTAGCCTTGGCTGAGCATGATTTCTGGAGTAGCACCAACCACCACCCAGTCTCTGTCATAAATATCAATACCGAGCAAATGATCTCGAACTGCACCGCCGACTAAATAAACTTGCACGAATAACCTCTTAATTTATTGATATGACGTTGGACATTGTAGCAAGCAATGGTAACTTGCCCATATCCCCAAGTCACCTCAATGTAAGGTGTCCAAAGTTTTCTCCTCAATCAGAGAAAATATAGTCGCTCGCCTAGAGAGAGGAAAAGCTCTCTGGAGCAGGTTTGTTTGGCTAGATGACTTTGTTGCGATGGTGAGTTCAGCTTCTGAAACGCAAAATTGCTGCTGCGTCTTTTAACCAAACCATTCCTGTTGAAACTCGAATTTTGCAGCCACTAAGGGATAAAAAAGAACTAAAATGAAGACTTAGGGTCTTTTTTAGGTCTATTAAGGAATGTCCCGACTTGATTGCGGGTGGGTTTTAGCTGGAGATCCTATGTATAAGGACTTTTTCGGGTTTGTTGAACTGCCATTTTCTATTGTTCCAAACTCGCGTTATCTGTATCTGAGCCAACGTCATAAGGAGGCGATCACACATCTCCAAGCAGGGTTAGGTGATGGTGGTGGTTTTGCCATGCTAACTGGCGAGGTGGGGACAGGTAAAACCACGGTCGCAAAAGCCATGCTGGCGAATTTGGATGAGAACACCAAAGCTGGGTTGATTCTAAACCCAACGTTTTCGAGTCGAGATCTGCTCGAAGCCATCTGTGACGAATTCAAAGTCACTTATCCTCAAGATGCGACACTCAAACAGCTTAACCAAGCGATTCATGATTACCTGCTGCGCAATCATAAATCGGGTTGGACAACCCTGTTGGTGATTGATGAAGCTCAGCACTTGGCAGCCGATGTGCTTGAGCAATTACGCCTGTTAACTAACTTAGAAACGGATACACGTAAGCTGCTCAAAGTATTGTTGGTTGGTCAGCCAGAATTACAGCGTTTGTTGCAAACCACACAACTGCGTCAGCTTGCTCAGCGTATTACCGGCCGTTACCACTTACTGCCACTGGATGACAAAGAAACCGCAGACTACATCACTTTCCGTTTGCATACTGCTGGTGGTGATAAACAGTTGTTTGACCGCAGTTCGACTAAGTTGATTGCCAAATACAGCCACGGTATTCCGCGCTTGATTAACCTGATTTGTGATAAATCACTGAACATGAGTTATCACAAAGGCAATGTGACGGTGGATAAACAAACCGTGCATCAAGCGTGTGAAGAGGTGATGCAGTTCCAAGCCGAGATTTACCAACAAGACAAACCTGTTCGTCGCAGTTTTGAATGGCCGACTTGGGGCTCGGCAGCAATCGGTGTTTGTGCCGCTGTTGGTATTGGTTGGGCTGTGATGCAACAAATGCCTTTAAAGCCGACCGCAAGCACTCAGCCAGTTCAGGTCGCTCAAGTAATGGCACCACAAGCCGTTGCGCCTGTGGTTAATGATCAATTGACGAATGAACAGCGCAATATGCTGCTAGAGCAGACTCAGTCGAATCTAGCGGTGAACGAGCTTTACAAGCTATGGGGGTATCGAGCTTCGGTACGTGACAACTTGTGTTTATCGGAGCCTCAATCGACCATGCGTTGTGAACGTAAAATGGCGACATGGCCATTGCTGGTTCAACAAAACCGTCCGGTGATTTTAGAGCTCAACTACCAAGGCCAAGTGGGCTATGTGATCCTTTACGCGATTGGTGACAACAAAGTCGAAGTACTCAACGGTAGCCAACGTCTTCGTTTGCCTGTGTCATGGATCAAGCCGCTGTGGCAAGGCAACATCATCGAACTTTGGCAAGCTCCGCTTAAAGATACTCTGCGCTTAGATATGGAAGGACCTGCGATTGACGTGCTTGACCAGTTATTAGCACAAGCCGTGAACGAGCAACCGCTTGGCAGTGACATTTACGATGGCGCACTGAAAGAGCGAGTCGAGTTGTTCCAGCGTTGGCAAGGAATCGGTGTTGATGGTATTGCAGGTAAACACACCTTAGAACGTTTGCAGCAGAGCGTTCAAATTGATGCTCCACAGCTAAAACAGATAAATGAGGAGGACGCATAATGTCAGTCATGAAGCATGTTGGACTCTTCCTGTTACCAATCAGTGTTACTGCAGTTGGGGCAGCTTGGTACTTGGATCTGTTTGCTCAAGAGGCACCTGAATCCGTGGTCGTAGAGAAAGCACAAGCGAAGCCAGTAATGCCAATGGTGAAAGCAAAATTTGAAAGTTTGAGTTATCCAGACGAACCACAATTGGCGCAGTTGGAACGAGATTGGCCTACCGCGGAGCTATCGCAAGATTACGGTACTTTTGTCGATCAAAACTATGCGGCTAACAACGCAATTCCTGGGGAGCAGGATCTTTTAGAACCTTCACAACAAACGGTGAAAACCAGCCCGAGCATGCAGAGTCATGATGACCTTGGTTTATCGCTCGATGATCTCGATTTGTCCTCGTTGTCGCCAGATTTGGCGCTGAAAGTTGAAAGTGCTTTATCAAACAATGATCAACCGTCACTGAATAGCTCTTCATCTGTTGGTGATCTGGAGCGTGAAGCTCGCCAGTGGCATGGTCGCTTGCCAGCACTGAACTTACAGACGCACATGTATTCAAGTGATGCAAACCGTCGTTGGGTGAAGATCAACAACGTCGAGTACCATCAAGGTGATGTGGTTGATGGACAAGTCACGCTAAAAGAGATCCAACCGCAAGCAGTGATCGTCGAATTCCAAGGGGAACAAATCCGCATACCTGCGCTGTATGAGTGGAAAGGGTAATAATCCCGCTTGATTCTATTCCAAATCCAATTAGCCAGTGAGCTTTTGCCGCTGGCTTTTTTGTAGCACCAACTTGGATTGGCTTATCGATTCTCATGATGCCAACGGGGTGTTCAAAGAAACAAAATATACCTTATGACTGTCGTTTAAATGACTCCAATATAGAGCGTTTATTGGTGGGCACGCCCCAGTCAGTGTTGTGTAAAAAAGCGTCGTATTGACGAACTTCGCAATAAGCATTGAGTCAACGTTAGACACCTTATAAATACAGGAGTCTAGACACAACACATGCGTATTCTTACTTTTTCTTTAAGCTTGATTGCCGCGGTGAGCCATGCCGCAAAGCCAGAACCTTTCCCGATTACACCAGATAAAACTGGTGAACACTTTATGGTGAGCGCAACCAACCCCTACGTCAGTAGCACGGGCTATTCAGTCTTGAAACAAGGCGGCAACGCGGTGGACGCTATGGTCGCGATGCAAATGGTGATGTCCGTTGTCGAACCCGACATGACCGGTATCGGTGGTGGTACGTTTGCTTTGTTCTACCAGCACGACAAACAGAAATTCCTGGCTCTTGATGGACGTGATGAAGCGCCTTCTAGTGCGAATCCAAACATGTTTATGGAAAACGGGGAAGTGCTCAGCCGAAATGAGATACTTGGCCCTCGCTCTGTAGCCGTTCCGGGAACGCTGCGTTTGCTTTACACCACGCACGAGCAATACGGCAAGCTACCATGGGCTGAGCTCATCAAACCAGCGATAGCATTGGCGAGTGACGGGTACGCGATGAACAGCTACACCTACGACATTGTGGTGAGAGAACAAAGTCGACTTGTTCAGGACCCGGAAGTTAAAGCCTTGTATTGGCAAGGGGATGAAATTAAGCCGACGGGCACCTTGATGAAGAACCCTAAGATGGCCGAAACACTGAGAAAGATAGCCCAACAAGGCGATAGTTACCTTTATGGTGGTGAGTTTGGTAAACACATCGTAGAGACGGTCAATAGCCGCATTGGTGATCAACATGAGAAGTTGTCTTTAGAAGACTTCAAAAACTACCAAGTGAAGCAACGTGACATCATTGAGAGCGACTACCGTGGGAATAAAATCGTTTCGTTTGGCTATCCGGCATCTGGCGGTGTGATGGTGGCGCAGAGCCTTGAGCTTCTAGAGTCTTACGATATTGCTCAGATGGCGGAAACGGACGTGGAACCTTGGCGTCTGATGACTGAAGCCATGCGCATCGCGAAAGCTGACCGTATTGCTTACGCTGGTGACCCTGACTATGTCGAAACGCCGATTAACGAGCTGCTATCTAAAGAGTACTTAGATGAACGCCGAATGCTTATCCCTGACTATGGCGTCGCGAAAGATAACCCGAAAGCAGGGCAGGTTACTCAAACTCAGTATGCGCAATATCAAGGCTTCGAAAGTAAAGATACAGGGCATATCTCTATCGTCGATAGGGAAGGTAATGCCATTGCCATGACCAGCACCGTCGGCACGGGAATGGGTTCTGGTGTGATGGTTGATGGTGTTATCTTGAACGCACAGATGGCAAACTTCTCTCCGCTACCTAGTGTAAATGGCAAACCGACTCAAAACTCGATTGAAGCAGGCAAGCGCCCACGTTCCGCGATTACTCCGCTGATGGTGATGGACGGTGACGATAACCTGCGCTTGGTGGTTGGTTCTCCGGGCAGTTCGCAAATCCCAGGTTATGTACTTAAAACCGTGGTTGGTGTGTTGGACTGGAACTTATCTGCGCAAGAGGCCATCGATCTGCCGAACATTCAGTACGGTACCAAAATAGACCGTACTAAGTCTTATGACCCAACAGGTTTGCTGGTGGAGAAGAAAACGTTCGCTGAAATTCTGGTACCAGAGTTTATGGAGCTTGGTTACCCAGTGCACGTGATTCCAGTAGTGAGTGGCTTGAATGCTATTGAGCTAAAAGATGGCAAAATTTATGGGGCAACGGACAGACGCCGTGCATCCAGCTCAATGGGAGAGTAACGAGAGCATCGTTGAACCAAACCAACAAAAAAGCCAGTCGAGTACGACTGGCTTTTCTTTATCGATTCAATTGGGAGCTATTATGCCCAACCTGCTGGCGATTTCTTTCTGCGAGGAATCAGGTGTGGCAGTACCAAACCAAATAGCAGACCAAGACCTGCAACACCACCACCGTAAGTGAAGTACTTCAGTAGCATGTCATCTTTTTGCGTGTCTAGCTTCGCGCGAAGTTCGCGGTTTTCTGTTTCAACAGAAGTAAGCTGGTCGCTGATTTCAGAGTATTTCTTCTCTAGGTCAGAAATCTGTTGGTTGCGCGTTTCTAGTGATGTCACTAGACCCGCTTTTTCGGTGTCTGAGTTCTGGCGTGCGTTTGCTAGTTGCTCTTTCACTTCTTTCAGCTCTTTCTCTACGCGAGGAAGGCGAATTGCCATGCTTTCTTGGTTCGTAACAAACTTGCTTTGCACCCAGCCTGTACGGCCACGAGCGTCACGGATTTGTGTGTAACCCGTGTCTTTGTTTGTTTGAAGAAGTTGTACTTTAGAGCCTGCGTTAACACTGCCCATAATGCGGTAAGTGTTGTTTGGACCAGAGTGCATAAAAGTGAATAGGTCATCAGAAATATAACGGTCTGCCGCTAGTGCCGCTGGCGCTGCTAGCAAAGTAAACAAAACCGTGATGATTAGTTTTTTCACAGTAAATCCCTTAACGATTTTCTTGGATACAGCTTTGGCACCGAATTATTGGAGCCGGAAATAGACGAATATTATGCAGTTTCAAACTTCGGTGCAACAAAGAAGGGAGGCAAAGCCTCCCTTTCTGTGCGTTTGAGTCAATAATGACAAAGCGCTTACATTGTATTGACGGTGTTTACTCTTACGAGAACATCGCTTGGATGCCGTAGAAGAATACTACTGCCAATAGTGCGCCTGCTGGTAGCGTAACGATCCAAGATGCAACGATGTTACGAACCACGCCTAGGTTAAGTGCTGCGATACCGCGAGCGAAACCTACACCTAGAACCGCACCTACTAGAGTTTGAGTAGTAGAGATAGGTAGACCAGTACCTGATGCGAGAACTACCGTACATGCTGTTGCTAGCTGAGCAGCAAAGCCACGGCTTGGTGTTAGTTCAGTAATACCAGTACCAACGGTAGCCATTACTTTATGACCTAGCGTTGCTAGACCAACTACGATACCAAAACCACCTAGAGGAAGAATCCACCATGCGATTGTGCTTTTCGCTGTAACTTCACCCATGTGTTCAACCGTTGAAACAACGGCAGACAGTGGACCGATCGCGTTAGCTACGTCGTTTGAACCGTGTGCGAATGCCATTGCACACGCTGTGATAACCATTAGTACGCTGAAGATGCCTTCTACGCCAGCAAAGCTGCGGTCTTCTTCGCGGTTCGCGAATTTCTTCTGAATGTAGAAGTAACCGCCTGCCATTACTGCAGCAGAGACGATTGCTGCCCACATCCACGCTTCACCATTACTTAGGTGAAGGCCAACGTGTTTCAGACCTTTCTTAATCGTTACAAGCGCAATCACCATAGTCGTGATGAACATGTACACTGGAACGAAACGTTTCGCGTTGAATAGTGGGTTCTCAGTATCAAAGATCAGACGCTGTGCGCTGACAAAGATAACGTAAGCAAAGAAGCCTGAGATAACCGGAGTAATAATCCAGCTACCGACAATACCTTGAACACTGCTCCAGTCAACTGCTTCTGTACCTACAGACACACACGCAAAACCGATGATTGCACCGATGATTGAGTGAGTCGTTGATACAGGCCAGCCCATGTAAGAAGCAAGTAGAAGCCAAGTACCAGCCGCAAGAAGCGCTGACATCATGCCGTAGACAAGAATGTCAGGTTGGCTAGCAAATAGAGATGTTTCGATAACACCTTTACGGATAGTGTCGGTTACTTCACCGCCTGCAAGATATGCACCCGCAAATTCAAAGATCATTGCAATAATGATCGCTTGTTTAACGGTAAGCGCTTTTGAGCCAACAGATGTACCCATAGCATTAGCAACGTCGTTCGCGCCAATACCAATCGCCATCATGAAACCAAAAATCGCTGCAACAATAATCAGGACAGTGCCGTAGTTCGCAAGGATATCCATCGTAATACCTAGTTGTTTTATAACAAGCGGAGCAAAATTTTGCGCGCGTCAGCCCATAAGACGGTGAAAATAGTCATCGTCCATCTGACACGCGTTAGTAATGCTCTTCGTTATGTCGTTAACTTATGTTTTAAGATCGAGATAGCATGACTTCCAAACGAGCACCTACGCGCTGCGCTTGGTCGGCAATACCACCTACCCATTCAAGAATCTTGTACAAGAACATGACATCGATAGGATTCATGTCAGCTTCAATCGCCATCAGTTGTTGGCGAAGTTCAATCTGCATTGCATCGGTGTCATCTTCAATTACGTCCAACTGATGAATCATTTCAGCAACGAGCGTTACTTCACGGCCTTTGAAGCCGGTCTCTAGGAGTTCATCAAGTTCGTTGATAACTTTTTGCGCCTGATCAGCCGCATCAAGACAACGTTGAACGTATGCGAGGAAGTTTGGTTGGAGAGCCTCAGGAATGACAAGTTGACGACCATATACACGGCCAGCAATGTCTTTTGCCAGGTTAGCAAGCTTGTCTTGTTGAGTCAGAAGCTCAAGCATGTCAGTACGATCGACTGGCATAAACAAACCGCGAGGCAGTTTTAGACGGATTTCACGTTTCAGCACGTCCGCTTCTTTCTCTAAGTGAGAAATTTGAGCACGGATTTCAGCTGCTTTTTCCCAGTCACCCTTTGAAGAAACTTCAAAGAACTTAACCAGGTGTGAACAACATTCGTTGACACACACAACGTGGCGCTGCAAAGGCTTAATTGGGGACTTTGCAAATAACCCCATAATTGTATTTACTGGCATGGTCATTCAACCTAATAACTATAACCTTAAAAAAACATACACCATTTCTTGGCGAAATGTTGAACGATGGCTATAAAGGCGCGCATGTTAACGCATTAAATCGCTCATTAAAACTGTTTTAGATCATCATTCGGGCGATATTTCTTTCTTGCCGTGTGAGAAATTAGGCAATATCCTGTTTCTATCTGCTTTGAAAGGTATAGCTATGGAAACCGAGATAGAACTGAAGTTTTTTGTTTCTCCTGAATTTTCAGAAACTTTAAGAGCTAAAATTTCCGAAACAAAAGTACTTCAGCACAGTAGTCGTGACTTAGGTAACACCTACTTTGATACCGCTGATAAATGGTTAAGAAAGCACGACATTGGTTTAAGAATTCGCCGTTTTGATGATGTTTTTGTCCAAACCGTAAAAACAGCAGGACGCGTTGTTGCGGGCCTTCATCAAAGACCAGAATACAACGCTGAGCACACCAGTAATGAGCCAGACCTCACGCTTCACCCTTCTGACATTTGGCCAACAGGTAAAGATGTCGAAACACTGCAAGCGGAGCTGACGCCTCTATTCTCTACTAACTTCACTCGCGAACAGTGGCTGATTGGTATGCCTGATGGCAGCCAAATTGAAGTCGCTTTCGACCAAGGCGCAGTGATTGCCCAAGGTGAAGATGGCGAAGAGAAACAAGATCCTATCTGTGAAGTTGAGCTAGAACTTAAATCTGGTCAAACAGAAGCGCTGTTCACGCTTGCTCGCAGCTTGTGTGACGCAGGCGGTATGCGTTTGGGTAACTTAAGCAAAGCGGCTAAAGGCTACCGTTTGGCAAGTGGCTACGTTGGTGATGAAGTCAAACCACTAGCATTGGTCGACAGCAGCAAAAACGACACCGTTGAATACTGCCTAATTAACTCACTAGAGCATGCGTTATCCCATTGGCACTACCACGAGCAAATCTACGCTGAGCGTGATTGTGTTGAATCACTGCGTGAAATCGTCAATGCGATTCGCTTTATCCGCCAAACTTTCACAATTTTTGGCAGTATGGTGCCGCGCCGAGCAAGTGCTATTCTGCGCCAAGAAATGAAGTGGCTCGAAGAAGAGCTAGAGTGGCTGGATGAACACGCG
The DNA here is from genome assembly GCF_010092875.1 of Vibrio sp. LB10LO1. Taxonomy (NCBI): domain Bacteria; kingdom Pseudomonadati; phylum Pseudomonadota; class Gammaproteobacteria; order Vibrionales; family Vibrionaceae; genus Vibrio; species Vibrio sp. LB10LO1. The sequence goes on along the minus strand of NZ_JAADJW010000006.1, from coordinate 162,123 downwards.
CACTTGGAAGAGCTGCTGGATGACAAAGGCAACGTGCTGCGTAAGCTTGATGCACGTAAGTTCTTAGTGTCTGAGCTGACTCAACAATTAGGTGAGCTCCCAAGTCGCGAAGCAGTGCTAGAACTACTGAGTTCGGCACGTTACACCAGTTTACTGCTGGATTTGAGCCGTTGGATCTTAACGCGCGGCTGGCAGCCATTCCTTGATGACAAGGCGCGCGAAAGGATGTCGAGCAACATCCAAGCCTTCTCTGTGAAGCAATTGGATCGCACTTGGGCTGAGCTGATGGAAGCCTTCCCTGCTGAGCGCGACTTATCAGCACAAGAATATGTGGATCAACGTTACCGCTTGCTGCGTAACCTTTACACAGGTATTGGGTTTGCGAGTTTGTACGATGCCGAGGAGCGTACCAGCTTCCGTCTGCCGTGGGCGGATCTAGTGCACGGCATTGATGACCTACTGATGCTTAACCATCTGTTGCCATTAGTCGGCATGTTAGAAGGGGAAGAGCAAGAGCAACTTGAGCGTTGGTTACATCGCCAAGAGCGTTCCATTCTGCATGCGATGGATCAGACTCGAGCCATCAGTGTTGAAGTCGAACCCTACTGGCAAGAATAAAAACGAAAATAGGACCGCAAGGTCCTATTTTTTTGTCTGTTGTTTTTGCTCATGCAGTTCATCTTCGATCGATTGTAATCGATTTAAGATCTGTTCCTGCCTATCTAGCACTTGTTCCAACAGTTTCTCTTTGTTCTTTGAACGATTGTCTTGCTGGCGAGTTGGTGCTGTGAGAATCGACGTAATCAAACCTGAAATCATACCGAAGATACCCACGCCACAAATGATGATAAGCACCGCTAACAATTTGCCAGCCGTCGTGACTGGATAATGATCGCCATAACCCACGGTTGATATGGTGACAAAAGCCCACCACAAAGCATCTGTACCCGTCTGAATGTTTGCCTCGGGGTTTTGCCCTTCGATAAATAGCATCGCGCTCGAACCAAGCGTAATGAGCACTACCATCAACAACAAGATTGAGGCTAATGTGGTTTCACGACGGTTTTGCTTGAGCTGGAAAAGAATGAATTTAGAAGAGCGTAAGACCAAGATGACGCGCAAGATGTGAAATAAGCGTGCGTAGCGCAATGGCTCGATCATTGGGATGCTCGCCACAAAATCGATCCAGTGATGTTTGAGAAATGACCAACGATCTGCGGCTCGGATCAAATCTACGATGAGCTGAAGTAGAAAAATACTACAGATTATAAAATCCAGACCGATAAGTACTTGTCGGGTTTCGTGATCAAGCGGGAAAAACAACAGGCCAGAGATCACAAATAGCGCCATGAAGGACAAGATTAGTGATAGCAACCCCATCGGTTTAGTGCTGTCTTTGATATCATAGTTTTTCATACGAAGCTCGAAATAAATCGCGCAATCAGAGCCAAGTGCGCGCATAACTATAAGTAATACAAAGACTATATAAGACTCGGTGGAGAACTGACAATGGAAAAGCTGGCATTTAAGCCGTGGGAAAGGGTGATATCCGACATCAAGCTCGTTCCGAAAATGGTCATGTTGATGGTATTCAGTACCATCCTGATTGTGGCAAAACAACTTTGGGACGCTAATACGTTCTACAACTCATTACTTGCGGCGACACAGAATGAACAAGTCGCCCAACAACATTATGAAGCTTATCTCACTCAAGTTGCATGGCAAACGGCATTATTGATCGTTGTTTTTGTCGTGCTGTTGCTGGCGGCGGCACGCGTAATGCTGCGTCAAACGCAGTACTTGAATGATGCGATCAAGCTAATGGCGAGTAAAAACCTATCTGTGCCTTTCGGTATGGATTGTAAAGACGAATACGGTGACGTAGCACGCGAGCTAGAGAAAACACGTCGTCAGTTGCACGATGTGATTCAAATGCAGATCAACGCCTCTGATGAACTGGCGACACTGACAGAAGTAATGACACTCAGCATGTCGGAAACCAAAGAGTCAGCGCAAGAAGAGTTCAATGAGATCGACCAACTTGCAACAGCTATGAGCGAGATGTCCTCGACGGTTCAAACGGTTGCAGACCATGCTCAAACTGCCTCGAGCTTAACTGAGCAAGCTTCAACACAAGCGGTGACAGGTCAGCAATTCCTACAGAAAACCGTGTCTAAGATGAGCGAACTGTCATCGGATATCGCTTCTTCGGCAAGTGCTGTTAACCAAGTAGAAGAACGTGTTGATGCCATCGGCAGCGTAGTTGGCACCATCCAAGGCATTTCTGAGCAAACTAACTTGCTCGCTCTAAATGCCGCAATTGAAGCAGCGCGGGCGGGTGAAGCAGGTCGTGGCTTTGCGGTGGTTGCAGATGAAGTTCGCAACCTTGCACAACGCACTCAGCAAGCGACAGTGGAAATTCAAGAGATGATCACCCAGCTTCAATCAAGCGCAACCTCAGCGGTTGAGTTGATGGAGAAGAGTGTGGTTGAAGCGGCAGAAGGTGTAGAACTGGTTTCGAATGCGGGCTGCGAGCTTGACGGTATTGTTGGTCAAGTGACGCAAATCAACGACATGAATTTCCAGATCGCAACGGCGTCAGGTCAGCAAAGTAGCGTCGCAGAAGAAATGAGCCAGAACCTAACAAACGTCCGTGAGTTGGTAGAGGCATCGGTAGTGGTTGTCACCGAGCTATTGGAAACTTCTGAGATGATGCAAAACAATGCCGAAGAGCTAGACAAGAAGATTAAATCTTTTGAAGTCTAGTTTCAGCAAGCTTTGATAAAACGCCCACAAACCTTTTGTGGGCGTTTTTATTTGTGCCAACTCTGGTATAAAAGAATGTATACCTCTCAAACCACAGTGCTTTTCACACAAGGAAGAAAAATGCAGCTGCCTTCGTCACTGATTTCTGTCGCGGATTCTGCGGTTCAAAACGCCGAGCAAGCGGGATACTTTCAACAATGGCCAACCGAGATTGCTGAGCAATTTCGTTTTGTCTCTGGCCTTAGCAAGTTCATTACCGAAGCGATTCATCGTGATGAGACACTCGCACAAAACTTGCCAAGCATGCTGGCAGAAAGCAGTCGACAACAAGCTTATCGTACACGCCTCGCCGATCTCTTAGCTGAATGCCAAGATGAAATGGCAGGCCACCGTGTGCTGCGTCAGTTCCGTAACCGCGAAATGGTCTACATTGCGTGGAAAGACTTTACCCACACTTGGACACTAGAAGAGTCGCTCAGTCATTTGTCTCAATTGGCTGAGGCGATGATCTTCGAAACATACCAATGGCAGCACAAGATTTGCTGCAACGAGTGGGGCACGCCAACCAATGCGGAAGGTGAAGCGCAACCTATGCTGATCATCGGCATGGGCAAGCTTGGTGGCGGTGAGCTGAACTTCTCTTCTGATATCGACCTGATTTTCACTTATCCAGAAAACGGTGAGACCCAAGGCGCGCGCCGCAGTATTGCTAATGCGCAGTTCTTTACTCGCTTAGGCCAACGCATCATTAAAGCACTCGACCAACAAACCTTTGATGGCTTCTGTTACCGCGTGGACATGCGTTTGCGCCCGTTCGGTGAAAGTGGCCCGTTGGTGATGAGCTATGCGGCACTCGAAGACTATTACCAAGAACAGGGAAGGGATTGGGAACGCTACGCTATGATCAAAGCGCGCGTGATGGGCAGCGAGATGTATCCGCAATATCAAGAGTTGCGCCAGATGCTGCGTCCGTTTGTTTTCCGCCGTTATATCGACTTCAGTGCGATCCAATCTCTGCGCCGCATGAAATCCATGATCAGCAGCGAAGTGCGCCGTCGTGGTTTGAGCAATAACATCAAATTGGGCGCGGGCGGCATTCGTGAAATTGAGTTTATCGCTCAAGTGTTCCAGTTAATCCGTGGTGGTCGTGAACCTTCTTTACGTGGTCGTGGTTTGCTCGAAACCTTGAATGCCATTGGTGAGCTAGGTCAGCTTACGCAACCAGAGGTCGATAACCTGGAAGCGGCTTATAAGTACCTGCGCCAGTTAGAAAACCTGCTACAAGCAATGGCGGACAAGCAAACGCAAACCTTGCCAGATTGCGAAGACGAGCAGCTAAAGCTTGCTACTGCAATGCGCTTTGATAGTTGGGATGCACTGATTGCTCAAACCCAGCAGCATATGGCAAACGTGCACAAGGTGTTTGAAAGCTTGATTGGTGATGATGAAGAGGACGAAGCGGAAGCCGTCGCTCGTCATTTCCACGAATTGTGGGACATGGCGACCAAGCAAGACGTGCTCGAACACGTTCTACAAGAGGACATCAAAGCCGAGAACCCAGAACAGCTGGCGAAAACCATTATGCAGTTCAAAGCGGACTTGGCGAAGAAGACGCTTGGACCACGTGGGCGAGAAGTGCTGACCAAATTGATGCCAAAAGTGTTTGATGCAGTATTTGCCCACCCAGATGCGCAATTTGGTTTGCCGCGAGTTTTGCACTTGCTGCACAACATCTGTACTCGAACAACGTACCTTGAGTTGTTGGATGAGCATCCGGCGGCGTTAGTGCAATTGGTTCGCCTGTGTACCGCTAGCCCGATGATTTCTGAGCAGCTATCGCGTTACCCGATTCTGCTCGATGAGTTGATCGATCCTCAGCATCTGTACAACCCAATTCCACTTGATAGCTACCGAACAGAGCTACGTGACTTCCTTGCTCGCATTCCAGAGGATGATATGGAACAGCAGATGGAAGCGCTGCGTCAGTTTAAGCAAATCTGCATCCTCCGCATTGCGGCTGCCGATATTGCTGGCGTTTTGCCTGTAATGAAAGTAAGTGATCACTTAACCTACTTGGCAGAAGCGATTGTCGAAGCGGTAGTGAACCAAGCGTGGTTACAAGTGTCGGAAAAATATGGCGAACCGACGCATGTCAAAGATCGTGAAGGGAAGGGCTTTGCTGTCATTGGTTACGGGAAAGTTGGCGGCTGGGAGCTGGGCTATAACTCAGACCTTGATATCGTCTTCATGCACGATTGCCCAGTGAACGTCTATACCGATGGTAAGAAAGAAATCGATGGTCGCCAGTTCTATCTTCGTTTAGCGCAGCGCATCATTCATATTTTCTCAACCCGCACTGCATCAGGCATTCTGTACGAAGTGGATACTCGCTTACGTCCATCTGGCGCTTCAGGCTTGTTAGTAAGCCCAACCGATGCATTTGACGACTACCAACATAAAGACGCTTGGACGTGGGAGCATCAAGCCCTAGTGCGTGCGCGCATGATTTATGGTGATGAGCCTTTGGCGATTGCCTTCCACAACACGCGTCATGACGTGCTGTGTAAACAGCGTGACCAAGACACGCTAAAGAAAGACGTGGTCGATATGCGTGAGAAAATGCGTGACCACTTGGGCGGGAAAAAGTCCGGTCGTTTTATGCTTAAGCAAGATAACGGCGGCATTACCGATATTGAATTTCTCGCTCAATACCTTGTGCTCAACTACAGTCACAGTAAGCCGAAGCTGATTCGCTGGTGCGATAATGTACGTATTTTTGAAACCCTGATTGCACAAGGTGTCATGGAAGAAGATCAAGCGATGCAACTGACGCGCGCATACACATCAATGCGTGACGAGATTCATCGTCGAAACTTGCTTAACTTGGATGCCGATGTGGCGGAAGAGAAATTTGTTGCTGAGCGAGAGTGGGTGAAGCAAGCATGGAATCAATGGTTTGCCTAAGCAGAAGTCGTGCACAAGGTTCAGCCTAGAAAAAGGCTGTGTTAAACTCACCGTGATTTAATTTTTGGAGACCAATAATGAAACCAATTCTACCTGATTACAACAGCGCTGGTGTGCTTATCATCGGCGATGTCATGCTAGATCGTTACTGGTATGGCCCGACTGGACGTATTTCTCCTGAAGCGCCAGTACCTGTTGTGAAAGTAGAAAACAATGAAGAGCGTCCGGGTGGTGCTGCGAACGTAGCAATGAACATTGCTTCACTCGGCGGTCACGCTCACATTGTTGGTCTAACGGGTATGGATGAGCCAGCGAAAGTACTGACGGAAACACTGAACTCGCTAAAAGTGAAATGCGATTTCGTTGCGCTGCCAGAGTACCCAACTATCACTAAGCTTCGCGTGATGAGCCGTGGTCAGCAATTGATTCGTCTGGACTTCGAAGACAAGTTCGAGAACACAGACGCTGAGCCAGTGCTGTCTCGCATGGAAACCGCCCTACCAAGTGTGAAAGCGGTGATCATGTCTGACTACGCTAAAGGTTCTCTAGAGCACGTTCAGGCTTATATCCAGAAAGCGCGCGCAGCAAACATCCCAGTCTTCATTGACCCGAAAGGTGCGGACTTTGAACGCTACCGCGGAGCAACACTTCTTACTCCAAACATGAAAGAGTTCGAAGACGTTGTGGGTAAAGTGAAATCTGACCAAGAGCTAGTAGAGAAAGCACTGGCTTTGGTGGAAGAGTTCGAATTTGAAGCGCTATTGGTAACACGCAGCGAAAACGGTATGACCTTGATTCGCCGTGGCCAAGAGCCATTCCATTTGCCGACCCAAGCGAAAGAAGTGTACGACGTGACTGGTGCGGGTGATACGGTTATTTCTGTATTAGCTGCTTCTGTTGCTGCGGGTAAATCGTTTGAGGAAGCGTGTGCACTAGCAAACGCAGCCGCAGGTGTTGTGGTTGGCAAACTGGGTACATCAACGCTTTCTGAGATTGAGTTAGCAGAAGCGATTCACGGTAGCCAAGACACAGACTACGGTGTGATTTCAGAACAAGCACTGATTGAAGCAGTGAAGAAAGCACGTGCGAAAGGCGAGAAGGTTGTAATGACTAATGGTTGTTTCGACATTCTACACGCGGGTCATGTGTCTTACTTAAATCATGCTGCGGAACTGGGCGATCGCCTAATCGTTGCGGTTAATACCGATGAATCAGTGAAACGCCTTAAAGGTCCTGGTCGTCCAGTAAACCCAACTGATCGCCGTATGGCGGTATTGGCAGGCCTTGGCGCAGTAGATTGGGTTGTGCCTTTCAGTGAAGACACACCGCAACGTTTGATCTCTGAAGTGTTGCCAAGCTTGCTAGTGAAAGGCGGCGACTACAAACCAGAAGAGATTGCTGGTGGTAAAGAAGTGATTGCCGCAGGCGGTGAAGTCCGCGTACTGAACTTCGAAGATGGTTGCTCAACCAGTGAAATCATCAATGCCATCAAAGGCGGTAAAGGCTAATTCGTTTCTCGCCAAATTGATTATTAAAGGTCGCTTTCGAGCGGCCTTTGTTGTTTTTGGAGGAGTGAGCCCAACCATAAACGCATTCCAGTCCTCCTCCTTTTCAAGGGGGAGTTAGAGGGGTTAATGCTCGATGATTGAAGCCAGTGCAGTCAATTAGATCGAGAAGCAGCCCTTACCGAACCCTCCCCTTCGAAAGAGGAGGGGATCTAAAGCGCACTTGGCTTGGTTACTTACCCCAACAAAAAACGCCAGTTGAAAAATCAACTGGCGTTTTGCGTGTTACTTAAATACCGATGCTTATTTTGCTGGCTTAAGGCCTGCATCTACATCTAGGATATCTTGCTCGCTCAATGTACCCACCGCTTGACGAAGCTGTAGGCCTGCAAGAATGTAGTTGTAACGTGCGTCTGATAGGTTCTTGTTCGCATCGTATAGACGACGAGTTGCGTCTAGTACATCAACGATAGTACGAGTACCTACATCGAAACCTGCTTCTGTTGCTTCAAGCGCAGATTGTGCTGACACTACAGATTGCTCGTACGCTTTTAGTGCGCCGATAGAAGCGTTGATGTTGTTGTTCTGTGCACGCACTTCTTTCACAACACCACGGTATTCTTTCTCTAGTTCTTCACTTGCTGACACATAGCCGTATTCTGCTTGTTTCACTTCAGACGTTGTACGACCACCTGTGTATAGCGGCACTGCTAGGTTCACGCCAACATTGAAGCCGTCGGTTGTGTTATCTGCTGTACTTTCTGCTGTGTCGGAGTAGTTGTAACCACCGTCTAGAGATAGCGTCGGTAGGTGACCAGAGCTCGCTAGCGAAATGTTATCGCGAGCGATGTCTTGTGCGATACGCGCAGACAGTAGACTCAGGTTGGTTGTCTTCGCTTCTTCAATCAATGTTTCTGCTGATTCAGAAGAGCGGCTTGCAGAGAAACGCGCTGTATCCAGAACGTTTAGGTTCTTGTGCTCTTGGCCTGTGATTTCACGTAGCGATTCGTAGCTGTTGATCAGATCGTTTTCTGCCAATACTTCATCGGCTAGTACTGCATCGTACTGTGCTTGCGCATCGTGTACGTCAGTGATGGCTGATAGACCTACTTCAAAACGTTGCTTAGTTTGTTCAAGCTGACGGCCAACCGCTGCTTTTTCTGCACGAACAAATACTAAGTTATCTTGTGCACGTAGTACTTCAAAGTAAGCTTGAGAAACTCGAAGGATCAAACCTTGTTGTGTTGCGGCGTATGTTGCATCCGCACGACGAGCCGTTTTCTCTGCGGTATCTAGAGTGATCCAAGATGCACGGTTGTATAGCTCTTGCGAGAATCCAACACCAGCAGAAAGAACATTTTGGTCGTTATCACGGTCTTCTCTGATGCCAGGGATGTTTTTGTCGTAGTCAGTCTCACCACGAGCGATGTCGTAACCCGCAGTTAAGTTGATTTGTGGTAGTAGGGCACTGCGGCTAGAGTTGATTGCTTCAAAAGCTTGATCACGCTGCGCTGCTACACTGAGCAATTGAGGGTCGTTTTGTTTTGCTAAGTCATAGATTTCAGCAAGAGAGTCTGCCCATGCAGATGTGCTCATACTGCCTAGCGCTGCACTGATAAATAGTGGAAGCAGTTTTTTCATTTTCTATTCCCGCGGTCTATAGATTGGTTAATTCTCAGTAGTTTAACTCAATTTGGACGATATTTACTCGAAACTTTGCACTTTTTTACACGTAATTATCCACTTGTGCAATAAGTAATTGGCAAAGGCTTAAAATAATTTATAACTATTGTACAAAAAGTTGAGCCAAGTCCTTTGAGCAAGCGAATAACAATGAGTAAACTACAAGATTCACTCAGAGAGGTGCTGAATGCAACAGTGTGACAAGCAACAGAACGATCTTACTTCCCAAGATGTGGAAATAATCTCGAAAGAAACCGTGTTTAAAGGTTTCTTTAAAATGGTGAAATACCGTTTTAAGCATAGGTTATTCGCCGGTGGTTGGAGTGGGATTGTCGAACGAGAAATGTTCGAACGTGGTCATGCTGCCGCCATGCTCCCGTATGATCCTGTGACTGATCAGGTTGTGATCATTGAACAGATCAGAGTGGGAGCTTTAGAACATTCACACCCATGGCAGTACGAGATTGTCGCTGGCATGATTGATCGTGACGAATCTGCTGAAGAGGTGATTCGTCGAGAAGCGGAAGAGGAAGCGGGTATTCAAGTCGGACGTGTGGCTTCGGTAACCTCTTATTATCCTTCTTCTGGCGGTTGTTCTGAAAAGCTGGATGTATTCATTGGCGAAGTGGATGCAACTAAAGCGCATGGCATTCATGGTTTAGACTATGAGAATGAAGATATTCGAGTCCATGTCATGAGTCGTGAAACCGCGTATCAGTGGGTGAAAGATGGAAAATTCGAAAACGGTGCCTCAATCATTGCGCTTCAATGGTTGCAGTTAAATCACCAAGAATTGACATCGCAATGGGAAGTTTCCCCGAAAGTGGAGAGTAAGTAATGGCACAAGTAGCTGAAAAACAGCGATACCATGTCGACTTAGCCGGTCTAATGAGAACTTATGAGACCAACTACGCTAAGTTGAACGCCTTGTTGCCTGCCTCTGCTGAAGTTGGTGATGTTCGCTGCTATCAAGCTGCAAACATGGTTTACCAACTGACCGTGAATGAAATCACAAAATACACCACAGTTGTTGAGATATGTCAGAGTGATGAAACACCAGTGTTTCCTTTACCGACGATGTCTGTCAGGCTTTATCACGATGCGAGAGTTGCTGAAGTATGCTCAAGCGGAGAGTTTTCTCGCATCAAAGCTAAATATGATTATCCCAACGACCAGTTGATGCAGAAAGATGAAAAGCATCAACTTAATACGTTCCTTGGTGAATGGCTGACATTCTGTTTACGAAGTGGCATTAGTAGAACGCCACTTGCCTTCAATTGATTGTCATGCCACTAAAGGAAAATAACTAAAAACTATATAGTGGACGAATCAGGTTTTCATTTTGCAATCATCTAGTGACAGCATAAAGCTATTACAAATCACGGATACTCACCTGTTTGAGGCAGATGAGGGCAGTTTGCTGAGCGTAAGAACCGCTGACAGCTTCGCAGCCGTGGTACAAGAGATTCTTAATCACCAAGTGCAGTATGAATACATTTTGGCAACGGGTGATATTTCACAAGACCATAGTGCCGAGTCTTACCAGCGTTTTGCTGAGGGTATCGCGCCGCTGAAAAAAGATTGTTTCTGGCTTCCAGGCAACCACGACTACAAGCCAAATATGGGCAGTGTACTGCCATCTCCTCAAATTCAAGCTGCTGAGCATGTGATGCTTGGTGAGCATTGGCAGTTAGTCTTATTGGATTCACAAGTGGTGGGTGTACCCCACGGACGTTTGAGTGACCAACAGTTAGCACTGTTAGAAGAAAAACTGGAAGAAAACCCGCAAAGACATACCTTGGTGCTATTACACCACCACCCATTGTTGGTAGGAAGTGCTTGGTTAGATCAACATGCATTAAAAGATGCGGATGCTTTCTGGCAAGTGGTGGACCGTTTTGAGAACGTAAAAGGCATTTTATGTGGTCATGTGCACCAAGACATGAATGTTCTTTATAATGGCATCCGCGTGATGGCAACGCCGTCGACTTGTGTGCAATTCAAACCGGACTCCGATGATTTTGCACTTGATACAGAATCACCGGGTTGGCGAGAACTTGAGTTGCACAGTAATGGTGACATTACCACAGAAGTCAACCGACTACCCGATGGCCAATTCCAGCCAGACTTTAATTCAAACGGATACTAATCATTATCACGCCCGAACCTTATGTTCGGGCTTACTTTTTTAACGTGAGGCGATCATGAGCAAACCTTCTTTGCTGCTTTATATCCATGGCTTTAACAGCTCGCCGCTTTCCATGAAAGCGAACCTAATGAAAGCGTACTGTGAACAGCAGCGACCGGATATCAAGGTTGTCGTACCTCAACTTCCTTGTTTCCCTGAACTGGCTGCTCAATGTTTGCTTGAGATTGTTGAGCAACATCAAGACGACTACAACATTGGCCTTGTCGGCAGTTCGCTAGGCGGTTACATGTCAACGTGGCTAAATTCGCAGTTTGGTTTTCGAGCCGTCGTCGTAAACCCAGCAGTAAAGCCTTATGAATTGCTGGTGGATTACCTTGGTGAGCAAACCAACCCGTATACGCACGAAACCTATACACTTGAAGCTTGTCATATTGACGAGCTAAAAGCACTTGATGTACAAAGCATCGCGTCGCCTGAGTCTTTCTGGTTGTTACAGCAAACGGAAGACGAGGTTTTGGACTATCGCCAGGCCGTAGAAAAGTTCGCGCGAGCGAAACAAACGGTAGAAGAAGGTGGTGATCACAGTTTTATCGGCTTTGAGCGTTATCCTGCTCAAATCATTGAATTCCTAAAACTGTAATACTATCGAGACGATTGGAATAGGCTCATAGTTTTAATTGCCATATCCAACCGTTTCTTGACATAGTTGGCAGGCTTTCCGACTATGTTTTGCCAAAAAAGATCTTAAGGGTATGAAGCCCTGACTACTTTGTTATGCATGACCTTATTTTTGATAAGCACGCAGACGGGGTAGCTTTTTCGTTTCTCGAGTACGCCTGCACATTCGCGGGGCTCGGGTTACAAGTAAACTTTGAGAACAATTCCGTATTATGACTGAACAATATAATGCTGGTGCCATTGAAGTACTGAATGGCTTAGAGCCAGTACGTCGCCGACCAGGGATGTATACGGATACAGCGCGCCCAAACCACTTGGGCCAAGAAGTTATCGATAACAGTGTCGATGAAGCGCTAGCCGGACATGCCTCAAAAGTACAAGTCATCCTACATGCTGACCAATCACTAGAAGTGATCGATGATGGTCGAGGCATGCCTGTTGATATCCACCCAGAAGAGAAGGTATCAGGTGTTGAACTGATCCTATGTAAGCTTCACGCAGGTGGTAAATTCTCTAATAAGAACTACCAATTCTCTGGTGGTCTACACGGTGTAGGTATCTCAGTAGTAAACGCGTTGTCCAAGCGCGTTGAAGTGACGGTCCGTCGTGACGGTCAAGTGTATGAGATTGCTTTTGAACACGGTGATAAGGTTTCTGACCTAACGGTTACGGGCACATGTGGCCGTCGCAACCGTGGTACCAGTGTACACTTCTGGCCAGATGCAAAGTACTTTGATTCTGCAAACTTCTCGGTAACACGTTTGGTGAATAACCTACGTGCGAAAGCAGTACTTTGCCCGGGTCTAGAGATTACGTTTACCGATAAAGTAAACAACAAAGACTACAAATGGCACTACGAAGATGGTCTTAAAGACTATCTAGCGGAAGGTGTGAAAGGTTATCCAGTTCTCCCTGAAGAACCATTTACTGGTGAGTTCTCAGCAGAAACTGAAGCAGCAAACTGGGCGGTGATCTGGCAGCCAGAAGGCGGCGAGATGATCACGGAAAGTTACGTGAACCTTATCCCAACCGCACAGGGTGGTACGCACGTTAATGGCCTGCGCCAAGGTTTGCTCGATGCAATGCGTGAGTTCTGTGAATTCCGTAACTTATTGCCTCGTGGCGTGAAGCTAACGGGTGATGACGTTTTCGACCGTTGTTCTTACGTTCTGTCAGTTAAGATTCAAGATCCGCAATTTGCCGGTCAGACCAAAGAGCGTCTGTCTTCTCGTCAGACGGCTGCCTTTGTCTCTGGTGTCGTAAAAGACGCATTCAGCCTATGGTTGAACGAAAAGCCGCAGCTGGCTGAACAGTTAGCGGAAGTGTGTATCGCTAACGCACACCGTCGTATGCGCGCGAGCAAAAAGGTTGTACGTAAGAAGGTCGCATCAGGTCCTGCACTACCAGGCAAACTGACCGACTGTTCTGTACAGGACCTTAACCGCACCGAAATCTTCTTCGTAGAGGGTGACTCGGCGGGTGGTTCTGCTAAACAAGCACGTGATCGTGAGTTCCAAGCGGTGATGCCACTGCGCGGTAAGATCCTGAATACGTGGGAGGTCTCTGCAGACCAAGTGCTTGCATCTCAAGAGGTGCACGACATCTCAGTTGCTTTGGGTATTGACCCAGACAGCGATAACCTAGATAGCCTGCGTTACGGTAAGATCTGTATCCTTGCCGATGCGGACTCGGATGGTCTACACATCGCAACACTATTGTGTGCTCTGTTTACTCGTCACTTCCGTGCGCTGGTTGAAGCTGGCCATATCTACGTAGCGATGCCGCCTCTGTACCGTATCGACTGTGGCAAAGAAGTATTCTATGCCCTAGACGATGACGAAAAAGATGGCGTACTAGAGCGCTTGTCGAAGAAGAAAGCCAAAATCAACGTGCAACGATTCAAAGGTCTGGGTGAGATGAACCCACTTCAGTTGCGCGAAACAACCATGGATCCAAACACGCGTCGCCTGGTTCAGTTAACTATTGATGACTCGGCGGCGACCATGGAAATGATGGACATGCTGCTTGGTAAGAAACGAGCAGATGATCGTCGTTCTTGGCTACAAAACAACGGCGATATGGCAGAGGTTTAACGGATGTCTACAGAAATTACTTACGATGGCGTTGAACAGTTGCCAATGCGCAAGTTCACCGAAGACGCTTATCTGAACTACTCGATGTACGTAATCATGGACCGCGCATTGCCATACATTGGCGATGGTTTGAAACCGGTTCAACGACGCATCATTTACGCAATGTCGGAACTTGGTCTTTCGGCATCAGCAAAATACAAAAAATCTGCACGTACCGTTGGTGACGTGTTGGGTAAATACCACCCGCACGGTGACTCTGCATGTTACGAAGCGATGGTATTGATGGCACAGCCATTCTCTTACCGTTACCCATTGGTTGACGGTCAAGGTAACTGGGGTGCGCCAGATGATCCGAAATCATTCGCGGCAATGCGTTATACCGAAGCAAAACTGTCTAAGTTTGCCGAAGTACTGCTGGGCGAATTAGGTCAGGGTACGGTTGAATGGCAACCTAACTTTGATGGCACAATGAAAGAGCCACAAATGTTGCCAGCACGTCTGCCTCATATCCTGCTAAACGGTGTTACTGGTATCGCGGTTGGTATGGCGACAGATATTCCGCCTCACAACGTTCGTGAAGTGGCGGATGCAACCATTCATTTGATCGACAACCCGAAAGCGGAACTGCCAGATGTGATGCAGTTCGTTAAAGGCCCAGACTACCCGACAGAAGCAGAAATCATTTCGCCGCAAGCGGATATCGAGAAGATTTACCGTAACGGTCGCGGCAGCATCAAGATGCGCGCGGTATGGCACAAAGAAGGCTCAGATATCGTTATCACTTCTCTGCCACACCAAGTATCAGGTGCGAAACTGCTTGAGCAAATCGCAAACCAAATGCGCGCTAAGAAGCTGCCAATGGTTGACGACCTTCGCGATGAATCGGATCACGAGAACCCAACGCGTATCGTTGTGGTTCCTAAGTCAAATCGCGTAGATTGCGATCTGTTGATGAATCACTTGTTCGCTTCAACGGATCTTGAGCGCAGCTACCGTGTTAACTTGAACATGATTGGTTTGGATAACCGTCCTCAAGTTAAAGGTCTGGTTCAAATTCTGTCTGAGTGGATCGAGTTCCGTCGCACGACTGTACGTCGCCGTCTACAACACCGCCTAGACAAAGTCATGGCTCGTCTACACATCTTGGAAGGTTTGTTGGTTGCTTACCTAAACCTAGATGAAGTGATTGAGATCATTCGTACTGAAGACGATCCAAAAGCGGTGCTGATGGAACGCTTTGGCATTACCGATATCCAAGCGGATGCGATTCTAGATACTAAACTTCGTCACCTAGCCAAACTAGAAGAGATGAAGATCCGTGGTGAGCAAGACGAGCTAGAAAAAGAGCGTGAGAAGCTAGAACAGCTGCTAGGTTCTGAGCGTCGTCTGAACACTCTACTGAAGAAAGAAATCAAAGCAGACGCAGAGAAATACGGCGATGATCGTCGTTCTCCAATGGTTGAACGTGCAGAAGCAAAAGCGCTGACTGAACGCGACCTAGTACCAAGCGAGCCAATCACGGTTGTGCTTTCTGAGAAAGGTTGGATTCGTCATGCGAAAGGTCACGATGTGGATGCAGAAGGCTTGAGCTACAAGTCTGGCG
This sequence comes from Vibrio sp. LB10LO1, assembly GCF_010092875.1. Classification (NCBI taxonomy): domain Bacteria; kingdom Pseudomonadati; phylum Pseudomonadota; class Gammaproteobacteria; order Vibrionales; family Vibrionaceae; genus Vibrio; species Vibrio sp. LB10LO1. Next base: position 146,682 of record NZ_JAADJW010000006.1, on the reverse strand, counting down.
ATAAATACCTAGCGCACGCGCGCGGTAAGAGTAACCAGCAAGCGGTATTCTTTGGCAGTGATGGCCGAAGCTACTCACTTGAGTCGCATTCACTACCGTCAGCACGAAGCCAAGGTGAACCGATTACTGGTCGCTTGAATATCACTGCGGGCAGCAATATTCGCCAAGTGATCATGGGTGAAGAAGAGCAATTATGGCTGGTGGGTTCTGATGCGGGTTACGGCTTTGTATGTAAAGGCTCAGACTTGTTATCGAAGAACCGTAGCGGTAAAGCATTGGTGACGTTACCGGCCAACTCTGAGGTGATGACACCGAAGACGATTGCTGATTTGGATTCGGATGAAATTTTAGCGATTACCAACCAAGGTCGTATGTTGTTGTTCCCAATTAAAGACCTACCGCAATTGGCGAAAGGTAAGGGTAACAAGATCATCAACATTCCTGCGGCGAAGGCGAAAGAGCGTGAAGAGGTGCTTTCTCACTTGATGGCTCTGCCACAAGGCGCGTCTCTAACCTTGTATGCAGGTAAGCGTAAACTAGGCTTGAAACCTGCTGACCTTGAGAACTTCCGTGGTGAACGCGGACGTCGAGGCAGCTTACTGCCACGTGGTTTACAACGCGTAACACGAATTGAAATTGAGATGGGCGGAAGTCCTGAGGTTTCAGAAGAGCCAAGCGATAACGAATAACGCACAAATAAAAATCCCAGCCAATGGCTGGGATTTTTTTATGCTTCTTGTTTGTCTTCGGCGATGGTGACTTTTAAGTTCATTTCTTTACCCTTGCGGATAATGCCAACATCGACGGAGGTGCCCGGACGTAGGTCAGTGACGATGTCCATCACGCTTTGCCTTCCTTGAACTTTCGTACCGTTAATACTGATGATGATGTCTTGTTTCTCAAAACCAGCATCACTCGCAGGACCATTCGGGTCAATGCCTAACACAACGATGCCACCAATGTGTTCGTTACCTAATAAGCGAGCAGTTACTGCATTAATATCTTGGCCATCAATGCCAATATAGCCTCGGATTACGCGGCCATCAGCAATGATCTTCTGCATGATCTTGTTTGCCAGAGGGGCTGGGATAGCAAAAGAAATACCGTAGGTCTCAAGATCGGTTGCTTGCTGAAAAGAAGCGGTGTTGATACCAACCAATTCACCTTGCGTGTTGACCAAAGCCCCACCGGAGTTACCTTCGTTGATTGCTGCATCGGTTTGGATAAAGGCTTGACGACCGTCACTGATAGACGAACGACCAGTTGCGGAGATAATTCCGAAGGTGGTGGTTTGACCTAAGTTGTACGGGTTGCCAATTGCTAGGACGACATCACCAACTCGAGGTTTGTATTCTGGATTTAGTGGGATAACAGGAAGGTTAGAACCTTCGACACGTAGGATCGCAATGTCCGTACGCTTATCAGTACCAACCAATTGAGCTGCAGCGACGCGGCCATCTTGTAGCGCAACCACGATTTGGTCAGCTTGAGCCACTACGTGGTAGTTAGTAATGATGTAGCCTTTTTCGCTAACAATAACGCCAGAGCCCAAGCCTTGAGTTGAAAGCTTGCTGCGGTCATTTTCCACATACTTACGGCTGTAGATATTCACTACCGCGGGCGCTGCCTTTCTTACCGCTTGGTTAAAAGACACCTCGAGTGACGCGATGTTGCTTGGTTGTGGATCAACAAGCGCGGTTGGGATGACATTGCTGCGCAAAGATGGAACGGCGAGTAATACAATGACGGCAGTTGCTAAGCCTAAAAAGACAGAACGTAACAAAAAGCTAAGCATAACCTCTCCATGATTGAGCGCCCAATTGGCATAGAAAACTGAAGGATAGCATTACATTTAAAAATAACAAAAGGGCAAGACGTGATCGTCCTGCCCTTTTAAAAAACCATGACATAAGCAAAGCATTCGAGTGTCATCACGAATTAAATGACGGACGCCATTCCTTCGCTTCTATTTGTGTGATTGGTTTATCACTTAGCCTAGTTAACGGATCACCAAGTAAACCGTGCGGTCACCACGTTGAACATTGATTGCCAGCACACCTTTGTGCTTTTCAACAATCGCACGCAGTTCTGCTAGGTTCTTCACGCGTTTACGGTTCACACCAATAATGATGTCATCTTGTGCTAGCTGGTATTGAGCTGCAGGAGAGTTCTCCGCAACGCTAGTGACCTTCACACCTTGGATCTTGTCACTTGGCGTGGTGTTACTTAGCTCTGCACCTTTTAGGCCTTCATGCAGTGTTTCCGCTTTCGCTTTCACATTCGTTGATTCACCTAACGTTACATCGAAAGATTTTTGCTTACCATCGCGGATCACTCCAAGTGTGATTTTTTTACCAGCACCAAGCGTTGCGACTTTTGCACGAAGCTCAGAGAAGGTATCAATCGCTTTACCGTTCACAGAAACAATCACGTCACCTGCTTTCAGGCCTGCTTTATCTGCCGCGCTGTCGGGTACCACTTGGCTGACGAAAGCGCCTTTACTTGACTCATAACCCAGTGCTTCAGCAAGCTCTGAGGTCACTTCGCCCCCTTGAACACCGAGCATGCCGCGTTTCACTTCACCAAACTCTAAGATCTGATCGGTTAAGTTCTTCATCATGTTGGACGGAATTGCAAAACCAATACCCACGTTACCGCCATTTGGACCAAGAATTGCCGTGTTGATGCCGATCAGTTCACCGTTGAGGTTAACCAAAGCGCCGCCTGAGTTACCGCTGTTAATTGCGGCATCGGTCTGGATGAAGTTTTCAAAGTTCTCGACGTTCAAGCCGCTTCGACCAAGTGCCGATACAATACCGGATGTGACCGTTTGGCCTAAACCAAATGGGTTACCGATCGCCACAGTAAAGTCACCGACACGAAGAGAGTCTGAATCAGCGACTTTAATTTGTGTTAGGTCTTTGGCTTTTTCGAGTTTAAGCAGCGCGATATCTGACATCTCATCGCCACCGACTAATTCAGCGTCATACTCACGACCATCGTACAAGCGGACACGAATTTCATCCGCGCCTTTAATCACGTGGTAGTTTGTGACGATTTGGCCTTTTTTCGCATCAATGATGACACCAGAACCTAAACCTCTAAATGGGCGCTCTCGGGTCTGCTCTGTTGGGAATTCAGGGCCAAAGAAGAACTGAAACTGCTCCGGGATACGGCTGGTTTGCACTTGTTTCCCTTCCACCGCAATGCTCACAACTGCAGGGGTGACTTTTTCGAGCATAGGGGCAAGACTAGGTAACTGCTCCCCATCCACACTAAGTGGAAGTGCCGCGGTTGCGGTAACTGGGGTGATGATTGAACCCAAGCTTAAAGAAAGAACGGTTAACGCAAGCAATGGCTTTTTCATCCAATAACTCCTCTTGAAAAACAGGTCTGCCAAAAAGAAACATCCTAACCATTAATTATGTATGTATTAATTAGGACAATCGAAACGGGGTGGCAGGTCACTGAAAGTTAGAGATGAGTTGCTTAAGAAAAGTTCAAAAAGGGTCAATACAAATTGATAAGAAATGCGTATGTATTGACCCAGTTAGGTAGGAAAGGGGGGGGGGATTAAGACGCTTTAGCCGTGACAGCTTCTGGTGCGTCGATGATTTCTTTTTCCTGATCCTTCAAAAGACCGGTTGCGCCGTTGGCATAGTCTTTCGGTTGTTCGCTGACGTCTGATTGGTCTTCTTCGATTGATTCAGTCGACATTGCTGTCTTCTTATCAAACGGATTATCTTGCTCAGGCAAGTTGGGTAGAAGTTCTGAAGACGTTTTCGCCATATGTTGGTATAGCTTAGTGTAATCTTTACCTAAGGTATCCAACATTTCTGCAGTTTGTGCAAAGTGATCGACGAGCTCTTGACGTTGTTGCTCTAGTTCAAACTTGGCTGCTTCGAGTTCTTTTTGCACAGACTTTTGTTTTTTGTATTCGGGGGTGGTTAGTCGACTAATGACTACGCCAACGATTGTACCGACCAGCAAACCCACAATGGCATAAATCCAAGGCATAACTGCTCCTTATAGTTGTTTTAACAAGTCTTTTACTACTTAGTTACACGCGGTGCTTGTCCATGTTACTATGGCTTGAACAGCCGATAAAGAAAAATAGCGGTATGTTTTCGGGGACTGATATCCACTTCTCTCTATTCTCAAAGCTGTCCCCGAGGTGACAAATTTTCTCTGTACCTCTGATACGACTCAATGCCATGACACCATTACAACGATACCAACAAGACATAGCAGAGCATGGATTCCAGCGTGATGAAGCCCAATATAACGCTGTCGTTGCTTTAGATAAACTCTACCATGCGATTGCAGAATTTCAGTCTGCACCTATTCCACAGCTTAGCACTTGGCAGAAACTTCTCGGTAAAAAGCCAGAAATGCCAGAGCCGCCAAAAGGGTTATATTTTTGGGGCGGAGTAGGGCGAGGTAAAACCTATTTAATGGATGCGTTTTTTGATGCTTTGCCGACGGAAAGAAAGATGCGAGTGCATTTTCACCGTTTTATGTATCGTGTGCACGATGAGCTCAAACGCCTTGGAGAAGTGGAAAATCCGCTCTCGAAAGTCGCTGATTTATTCAAAAAAGAGGCGGATATTGTCTGTTTCGACGAGTTCTTTGTCTCGGATATTACCGATGCGATGATCTTGGCGACTTTGCTACAAGAGATGTTTAAGCGCCAAATGATTTTGGTCGCAACCTCGAACATTGAGCCAGAAAACCTGTACCGTAATGGCTTGCAACGAGCCCGTTTTTTACCTGCGATAAATATGATCGTTCAGCGCTGTGATGTGCTCAATGTCGACAGTGGGGTGGATTACCGTTTACGCACTCTACAACAAGCGGAAATCTACCATTACCCGCTGGATGAACAGGCCTCCGTCAACCTTAATAAGTATTACCACCAACTGATTGGTGAAAGAAAAGTTGCAGCAAACAGCATTGAAATTAACCATCGCGAAGTGGCGGTGATTGAAGCTAGTGATGGCGTGCTACATGCTTCTTTTGAGCAACTATGCCAAACGCCCCGTAGTCAGAATGACTATATTGAATTATCTCGTATCTACCACACGGTATTGCTGGCAGACGTAAAGCAGATGGATCGTAAGATAGATGATGCCGCGCGACGCTTTATTGCGTTGGTGGACGAGTTCTACGAGCGTAACGTCAAACTGATTATTTCTGCAGAAGTGGCGATGGAATCCCTTTATACGCAAGGGCAGTTGGAATTTGAGTTTAAACGTTGTCTGTCTCGATTGACCGAGATGCAAAGCCACGAATACCTCGCTAGAGAGCATCTGGCGTAAAAATCAGCAACTCATCTTAAAAAAGTGAAGAAAAAATTCGTGATTTAACGCAAAAAAAGGTGATTTTTTCTTCGCTCTTCTCTATAATCCTGCGACCCACCGTTACTGCAGACCTGATTATCGAAGTTATTTCGACATAGAAGGTCGAGAGAACCAACGACTCGAAGGGGTGATGACTGGGCTCTTAGACAGTGTGGGAGCACTATTGGGTGTTCCTTAAAGTTTAAATTTTAATTAACGGGTTATTATTAGCATGAAAACTTTCGTTGCTAAACCAGAAACTGTAAAACGCGACTGGTACGTTGTAGACGCAGAGGGTAAAACTCTTGGTCGTCTAGCAAGTGAAATTGCATCTCGCCTACGTGGCAAACACAAAGCTGAATACACTCCTCACGTTGACACTGGTGATTACATCATCGTTATCAACGCTGAGAAAGTTGCTGTAACTGGTAACAAAGCTAAGAACAAAGTGTACTACCGTCACTCTGAATTCCCAGGTGGTCTAAAATCTATCACTTTTGAAAAGCTGATCGATCGTAAACCTGAGATGGCTCTTGAGCTTGCAGTTAAAGGCATGCTTCCACGTGGTCCTCTAGGCCGTGCTATGTACCGTAAGCTTAAAGTTTACGCGGGCGCTGAGCACAACCATGTTGCTCAACAACCACAAGTACTAGACATCTAATTGGGGATTTCGAAAATGGCAGAGAATCAATACTACGGCACTGGCCGTCGCAAAAGCTCAGCTGCGCGTGTTTTCATCAAACCAGGCAGCGGCAACATCGTAATCAACAAGCGTAGCCTTGATGAGTACTTCGGTCGTCCAACTTCTCGCATGGTTGTTAAACAACCTCTTGAGCTAGTTGAACTAACTGAGAAGCTAGACCTATACGTTACTGTTAAAGGTGGCGGTATTTCTGGTCAAGCAGGTGCTATCCGTCACGGTATCACTCGCGCTCTTATGGAATACGATGAGTCTCTACGTCCTACTCTACGTGCAGCTGGTTACGTTACTCGTGACGCTCGTTGCGTTGAACGTAAGAAAGTTGGTCTACGTAAAGCACGTCGTCGTCCACAGTTCTCTAAGCGTTAATTTCCTCTTATCGGAAATTATGCTGGTCCAGAGTTACTCTGGATACTGTGTACCAAAGCTCGGCTATATGCCGAGCTTTTTGTTTTTCTAAAGCTTGAAAAAGTCCGTTTTTCTTCTCGAGTTTGCTTTCACTTTCTTACTTAATATCCTCGCAACATTTGATCGCTTTATCTGCATGTTTTCTGGTTTTCTTCGTGCTACAAAACTGAGATAACAAAAGTGGAGAGTACCTTCACATTCTTGAAAGATCTTTCTACGTAATTGACTGAAAACAGCCGGAATACAAGGCTTTTTATCCTATTTCTAGCCATTCTTCGTTTCGCTTTCTTGTTACAAATCACATCTATTTTTTATAATTTTGCCGCTTTTGTGACGGCGTGAGCGATTTGCCTCACAATTGTTACAAAAAGGTAGCTTTATCTTGTCAAAAAGTAGGGTTTTCTTTATCATTTCCCCCCAATAAATAGAACTAAATTCATTATTTGTTAGCCATGCTCTTATAAGCGGAATAATAACGATCCAAAGGGAGCAAATGGGAGAATGTTTGGATGAGCAACGCGCCTTTAAATAACGGTCGCAGGCGTTTTCTAACCGCTACAACGGCAGTTGTTGGTGGATTAGGGGCAGCTGCCGTCGCCGTGCCTTTTATCAAATCATGGAATCCGAGTGCCAAAGCAAAAGCTGCGGGTGCACCGGTGGAAGTGGATATCAGTAAAATCGAAGCCGGTCAGATGGTTCGTGTTGAGTGGCAAGGTAAGCCTGTATGGGTTGTACGTCGCACTCAAGAAGTGGTGGATAACCTAAAGAACATCGACGGACAGCTTCGTGACCCACAATCGGAAATGGAACAACAGCCAGTTTATGCTCAGAACGCGCATCGTTCGATCAAACCTGAGTATTTCGTGGCAGTTGGCTTCTGTACTCACTTAGGTTGTTCACCAACCTATCTACCTGACACCTTCTCAGAGCAAGTACAAGGCGTTAAGTCTGGCTTCTTCTGCCCATGTCACGGCTCTAAGTTTGATATGGCTGGTCGAGTGTTCCAGGGGGTTCCTGCACCTCTGAACCTTGTGGTTCCTAAGCACATGTACTTGAGTGATACGAAGCTCATGATCGGTGTTGATGAGGGAGACGCATAATGCAAGCACTACTAGACTGGGTTGAAAAACGAATTCCCGCGATGAATGCTTACAAAAAGCATTTGTCTGAATACCCAATGCCTAAGAACTTCAACTTTTGGTACCTTTTCGGTTCTCTGGCAATGTTGGTACTGGTTAACCAAATCCTAACGGGTATTTGGCTAACGATGAACTACGTTCCTTCTGGTGATGGCGCGTTTGCTTCTATCGAATACATCATGCGTGACGTTGATTACGGTTGGTTGCTGCGCTACATGCACTCAACTGGCGCGTCAGCGTTTTTCGTCGTTGTTTACCTGCATATGTTCCGCGGTCTGATCTACGGTTCATACCAAAAGCCTCGCGAGCTACTTTGGATCTTCGGTATGTTGATCTTCTTGGTTCTGATGGCAGAAGCATTTATGGGCTACCTACTACCATGGGGCCAGATGTCCTACTGGGGTGCTCAGGTAATCATTTCTCTGTTTGGTGCGATTCCTGTTATTGGCGACGACCTAACGCTTTGGATCCGTGGTGACTACATCATCTCTGGTGCAACGTTGAACCGTTTCTTCGCACTACACGTTATTGCATTGCCTATCGTGCTACTTCTTCTTGTCGTGCTACACGTATTGGCGCTGCACGAAGTTGGTTCTAACAACCCAGATGGTATCGAGACTAAGCTACCAAAAGGTTCGATGGGCGACGATTACGAAACGCAATTCAAGTTCCACGATTACTACACGAAGAAATACGACATCATCGACTCTATTCCTTTCCACCCTTACGGTACGGTTAAGGACTTGGTTGGTGTCGCTGGCTTCTTGTTCTTCTTCTGTTACGTGCTGTTCTTTAACCCAGAGATGGGTGGATACTTCCTTGAGCCGCCTAACTTTGAAGCTGCAAACCCGCTGAAGACACCTGAGCACATCGCTCCTGTATGGTACTTCACGCCGTTCTATGCAATCTTGCGTGCGGTTCCAGACAAGCTATTGGGTGTAATCCTAATGGGTGCGTCAATCGCAGTACTGTTTGTTCTACCTTGGTTGGACCGTTGTAAAGTACGTTCATACCGTTACCGTAGCAAACTTCACCTGTTGAATATTGTTCAGTTCACTATCGCCTTTATCGCTCTGGGTATTTTGGGTGCACTGCCGGCAACGCCGCTGTACACAATTCTGTCTCAGATCTTTAGCTTGTGTTACTTCATGTTCTTTGTACTGCTGTTCTTCTACAGCAAAAATGAAGCAACCAAACCATTACCAGAGAGGGTGACATTCAAATGAAGAAGTGGATTGTAATTCTATTTGCTATGTTGCCATCTCTAGCGATGGCAGCGGGTGCCAACGTACCGCTAGACAAAGCGAACGTGGACCTATCGGATAAAGCTTCGCTGCAAAACGGCGCGAAGCTATTCATGAACTACTGTTTTGCTTGTCACTCAACGCAATACCAGCGTTACGAGCGAGTAGCGACAGACTTGGATATTCCTGCAGACTTAATGAAGGAAAATCTGATTTTTGACCCTGAAGCGAAAATCGGTGACCTAATGGTGAACGCGATGCCTGCGAAGCAAGCGGGCGATTGGTTTGGTGCTCCGCCACCGGATCTAACACTGGTTGCTCGAGTTCGTGGTGCAGATTGGCTGTACACTTACCTGCGCTCTTTCTATGTTGACCCATCTCGCCCATTCGGCGTGAACAACATTGTTTTCCCAAGTGTTGGTATGCCACACGTTCTTGAAGAGCTTCAAGGCATCCCGACGCCAGTTTACGGCACAAAAGTTGTGGACGGTGAAGAAGTACAAGTGGTTGTTGGTACTGAAACTAACGGTACGGGTGAGCTAAGCTCCGGCGAATACGACAAAGCCGTTGGTGACCTAGTGAACTTCCTAGTCTACTCAGGTGACCCAGTTCAACTTGAACGTCATGCGCTTGGTTGGTGGGTAATGGGCTTCCTAGTTCTATTAACTATCGTTGTCGTGATGCTCAAGAAAGAGTATTGGCGTGATGTGCATTAATTGTGCTATCATACCGTGCTAATTCCCAATTTTAATTGATGGATAATGGAGGCTTAGCCTCCATTATTTTTATTTGTAAGTGTACTGGAGGGCTCCATGGCTGTAGCTGCCAATAAACGTTCTGTGATGACTCTTTTCTCAAGTGCATCAGATTTGTATAGCCATCAGGTTCGCATCGTACTAGCTGAAAAAGGCGTAAGTGTTGAAGTTGAGCTTGTTGATGAAGCTAACCTTCCTGCTGAGCTTGTTGAATTAAACCCATACAAATCAGTGCCAACTCTTGTTGACCGTGAGCTAGCTCTTTACGATTCAAAAATCATCATGGAGTACCTGGACGAGCGTTTCCCTCATCCACCTCTAATGCCTGTTTACCCAGTTGCTCGTGGTAACAGCCGTCTGATGATGTACCGTATTGAACGCAACTGGTACTCACTCGCTGAAAAAGTTGTTAAGGGTAACGCTGAAGAATCAGAAAAAGCACGTACTAAACTACGTAATGATCTTCTGACTCTTGCACCAATCTTTGCTGAGTACGAGTACTTCATGAGCGAAGAGTTCAGCCTAATCGATTGTTACCTAGCTCCACTATTGTGGCGTCTGCCTCAACTAGGTATCGAGCTTGTAGGCCCTGGTTCAAAAGAGATCAAAGTTTACATGAACCGCGTATTTGAACGTGATTCATTCCTTGCATCTCTAACTGAAGCTGAACGTGAAATGCGCCTAGTTCGCTAAGCGGCTCAGATAACACGTTATGGATATTGCAAAAATGACTGCTCGCCGCCCGTACATGCTTCGCGCATTTTACGATTGGCTAGTAGACAACGACTTAACTCCGCACTTGGTTGTAGATGCAACTATGCCAGGTGTGCGTGTACCAGTTGAGTTTATTCAAGATGGTCAAATCATTCTGAATATTGCTCCACGTGCTGTTGGTCAACTTGAGTTGGGTAATGATGCGATTACCTTCCATGCCCGTTTCAGTGGTCGCCCACATTCAGTGATCGTGCCTGTGTACGCTGTACAAGCGATTTACGCACGTGAGAATGGCGCAGGCACCATGTTTGAACCGGAAGAAGCGTACACTCACATTGAAGAAGAAGGCATTGTTGAAGAAGAACAATCGCCGACTTTCACTACAGTGAGTGACGAATCAGAAAGCGTGGACTCGGAGTCTGAAGAGGAAGAAGCGCCTCGTCCGAAAGGCAGACCAAGCTTACGAGTTATCAAATAAAAAAAAGCAGCGTGAATACGCTGCTTTTTTCTTACCTATTTTTTCGATTCAAGCAATGAAACGGTTAGCCACTGAAGTTGTTGCCGTCACCTGATGCCAATGGCTTAGTTTGCTTGTCCATCTATTTCTTTCACAGTGACTTCTTCTGCCACTGCCGTCTCAGAGTTCGCTGCTTCTGGCTCTTCTACTTCTAACGGTTTTTCATCGCCATACTGGAAGCCCTTGACGACCTGCTTCACGCCAGAAATATTACGTGCAACCTCCGTTGCTCTCTCGCTTTGTTCTGGTGTTACGTAACCAAATAGGAACACGTCGCTGTCTTCGGTGATGACTTTCACTTTCACACCGTTGAGCTCACTGTCCGTCAGCAGCGCAGACTTCACTTTGGTGGTGATCCAACTGTCGTTGCTGATTTGTGTGACGCTGAGAGGCTCTTTCTGTTTGATTTGGTTGTGAATGTTCTTCACACCTTTCACTTCACGGGCTTTGTTTTCAAACTCGTTAATCAAGTCTTGAGTAGGAGCTTGGCCCATTAGGACTACGGTGCCATTGTATGAGCTAGCCACGACGCGGGCTTTTCCTTTAAAAGGTGCTTTATTCCCGATCGCTGCGACTTCGAATTCAATGTTGTTGTCTTGCCAAATTTCTTTGGTGGTACGGGTATCCGTGACGATATTAGCCGTAGTGGCTGCACCTGCAATAAACAAACCTGCACAGCCGCTCATGCTGAGCGCGGCACATAAAATGACAAGACTACGTATCATAATTCTAAACTCTCAATTCAGTTATTCTTCGTGAGCTGGGAAAAGTACTTGGTCGATTAGATCACACAGGCAGTGAAGTGTCACCATGTGTACTTCGTGAATGCGCGCTGTGCGATGGGATGGGATTCGAATTTCAACATCATTCTCGCCAAGTAGGCCGGCCATCTCACCGCCATCCTTACCTGTTAGAGCAATGATGGTCATGTCACGTGTTACCGCTGCTTCCATTGCTTTGGTGACGTTCTTGCTGTTACCGCTGGTCGAAATTGCCAGAAGGATGTCGCCAGGTTGGCCAAATGCGCGTACTTGCTTAGAGAAGATCTCTTGGTAGTGGTAATCGTTCGCTACCGCAGTTAATGTTGTATTGTCTGCTGTCAAAGCCATTGCTGGAAGGCTAGGGCGTTCAGTTTCGAATCGGTTCAAAAGGCAAGAGACAAACTGTTGCGAGTTCGAGGCACTGCCACCGTTGCCACAGCATAGGATTTTATTACCATTGAGTAGGCTCGACACCATTGCTTGAGCGGCGTGAGTGATAGCATCTGGCAGCGCTTCTGCTGCCGCAATTTGAATTTGAATACTTTCTGTAAAACTGTCTTTAATGCTGTCTAGCATCGTTTATCCTTCAGAGATTGCATTTTGTATCCAGTTAATGTCTCGACCATTGTCGTGAATGGCGACCACATCAAACCGATAATCGATATTGTACGCCGAGCGTTTTTGCTGGCTTAGCCAAATTTGGGCTGTTTTGACTAGTTTACGCTTTTTTGCGCGGGTGACCATTTCTGCTGCTGAGCCAAAGCTATCATTCTTACGATATTTGACCTCAACAAAGACGATAGTTTCACCTTGTTGGAAGATTAAATCAATTTCGCCGACTTTAGTCAGAAAATTTTGATCTAAAAAGCGCAAACCCTGGCGCTGCAAATACTGCTTCGCCAGGGTTTCATATTGGTTGCCGATTTGTCTCTTACTAAAGAGCCCCACGCTCAGCCCAGTCTAGCTCACGTTCTACAACACAGTTGTTGTCGATGCTAAGCACGCCCGTTTGACCGCTTACCGAGTAACCCGGCAGAAGCTTCATTTGTGGCAATTCGCCAATCAGTTTGTACGCGTCCATACCCAGCGCTTCCAAGCGTTTTTCCATGTTAGATTGATCTGCCCATAGCTCATTCATCTCTGCTTCGATGGTTGGATCTGGATTGATCAGCATTGGAATGTCACTGTAAGCCACGCCTGATAGATCTTCGTATGTTGCACCACCGCTGTTACTGCGTGAGTTTGAGAACAACTTAGGTGGTTTAGCGTCTGGGTTAATCGCCACTTCAATAAATGGCTTGATAAGCGTAAGTTCAGAGCTGCGAGCAACAATATAAACCGCATCCACATCACGACGGCTGCGTGGTGGGCTCTCTAATGAGATGCGCAGCAGAGATTGCATTTGTGCGATACGCTGTTGGCTCTCTTGTAGGCCAAATACGTTGTTAATGTTCTTCTGAAGCTGACGCTTGTCACCAAAATAGCTTGAAGCCACTTTGTTTGAGCTGTACTTACGCCATTCTTCATTAAACGCTTCAACCACGCGCTGACCGTAAGCGCCATTCGGTGCCAAGATCATTGGGAATTGGTAGCCTTGCTTGAACAAGTACTTCGCCGCTTGCGCCACTTCTTGCTCTGGCGACAGTGCTAAGTAACACATGTCCGTACCCGGTTGAACGTCTTCGGGAATGTTCAATGCAAGAGCTGGAATTTTTACGCCAGTTTCAGAACCATCCAAGGTCGCTTGTAGTTTCTCTACGTTTTCTTTTTGCAGAGGACCCACAACAAAGTCGATGTTCTCGTTGATCAGGCGTTGCTTGATTTGATCCGCACTGTAAGCGTGGGTATCAATGACTGTTAAGGTTGCGCTTGGCTCGCGCATGTCATCGTTCATCATCGCAAAAATGAAGCCATCACGGATCAACTGAGCTTGCGGAGCAAACTTACCTGTTAGAGGCAACAGTAGCGCCGTGTTGTTTGGCTTAACGATTTCTAACGACAAGATGTTTTGGATTTCAGCGGGTGTGTAAACGGCTGCTGGGTGTGAAGGGTTTTCACTTAGCCAGCGCTCAAGGGTGTTTTTCAGCTGAGGAATATTACTTGAAAGCGTCTTTGCATAAATAGCTAGCTGTAACCAGCCATCAAGCACATCTTCGTTTGGTTCGGTTTGCAGTGATGTCAGCTCGCTCTCGGAGTAGCTGCCAAAGTTCATCCAAATACGGCTAGAGATTTCACGTTGCTCGGCAGACGAAGCATATTGACCTTGTGCGACTAGCTGGCGGTTTGCTTCGAATGGTTGGTTCAAGCTTTGGTAAGCATCCGCACGCAGCTCGTAATAGTCTTTCCACTGTTCGCTCGGTAGTTTCCACCAAGGTTTAAAGTTCAGTGTTTGTAGCAATTGAGAGTAATTGCCTTGCTTTTGCTGTATGGTCGCACGAGCTAATTGCCACTCGGCTTGTTGAACTTCGGTCAATTGTTGACGAGAAAGACGTTTGATCAGCAGCTCAGCTTGATCCAATTCGTTTGCTTGGATGGCTGCTTTGGTTGCCATGATCAACCAGTCGTTTTGCAAGCTGCCTTCGGTGCTATCCGCTTGAATCATGTAGTTCTGAACAGACTGTGTCGGCTCAAGTGTAATGTCTACGCTGTCTGGTTGTCGCGGGCCTGAAGAACAGGCTGCGAGCGTAATTGCCAGTGCAACAGGAGTGAGTAAGCGTGGTACACTGAGTCTCTTATGGTTCATCATTGCCGTGAGTTCTCTATAATTTTGTACAAAATTGTCTCTATATTAATCGTTGAAGTGATGGTAAACAAATGACAGATAAAAATAAGTTGCCGAATGAGGGGCCAACTCTCTACATCGTACCGACTCCAATCGGAAATTTAGCGGATATCACACAACGTGCTATCGAAGTTCTGTCGAATGTGGACATCATTGCCGCTGAGGATACTCGACATACGGGCAAATTACTGTCTCACTTCAATATTCAAACCAAAACTTTCGCGCTACACGATCATAATGAGCAGCAAAAGGCGCAAGTTTTAGTTGAAAAGCTACTATCAGGTCAGTCAATTGCGTTGGTCTCTGACGCTGGTACGCCGCTAATAAGCGATCCAGGATACCACTTGGTAACAAAATGTCGTCAAGCGGGCGTAAGAGTTGTGCCTCTTCCTGGTGCGTGTGCGGTCATCACAGCGTTAAGTGCATCGGGCTTACCTTCTGATCGCTTCAGTTTCGAAGGCTTTCTACCACCGAAAAGCAAAGGCCGTAAAGATAAGTTCTTGGAAATTGCGTCAGTGGAACGCACTTGTATCTTCTATGAATCACCGCATCGCATTTTAGACTCTCTACAAGATATGTTAGACGTTCTTGGTCCAGAACGAGAAGTTGTCTTGGCGCGAGAGCTAACCAAAACCTTTGAAACCATTCAGGGAATGCCGTTAGGCGAACTGATTGAGTGGGTAAAAAGCGATGATAACCAACAGCGCGGTGAGATGGTTCTGCTTATCCACGGCCACCGTGACTCCACAGACGACACTCTGCCAGACGAAGCAACCCGTACTTTGGGTATTCTGACTAAAGAGCTTCCATTGAAGAAAGCTGCGGCACTTGCTGCAGAAATCTACAGCCTAAAGAAAAATGCACTGTACAAGTGGGGCTTGGAGAATCTGGGCTAGAAGTTTGCAGAGCGCTGACGCTTCGGGAACGCTTCGCTTCGAGATGCGGGAATCGAGAAGTGCGGCTTGGTCGTTTCCTGCAAGAGCCGTTAGCTTTTAGATTTATCTAGATAAGATAGAGAAGGGAGTCGTTAACGCTACTCCCTTTTAGTTTCTGCGTGCTGGCGCTTCGGGAACGCTTCGCTTCGAGATGCGAGAATTGAGAAGTGCACTTTAGTCGTTACGTGCAAGAGACGTTAGCTTTTAGATTTATCTAGATAAGATTGAGAAGGGAGTTGTTAACGCGACTCCCTTTTTGTTTGCGAGCGCTTCGCTTTGAAAGGCGGAAACCGGGAAGTGCGCTTTAGTCGTTTCGTGCAAGAGTTGTTAGTTTTGAGGTTTACATAGATAAGGCTAAGAAAGTGCGTTGCTAATACAGGCGTCCGTTCGTTTTTCAACTTTACTTTCAAAACTATCCCTCGGAGCATCATGTTCCCGATTCCCGATTCCCGATTCCCGATTCCCGATTCCCGATTCCGAGTTCTTTCTCTCGGAGCGAAGCGTTCTCGCCTCCCGAAACGAAGTGCCTCTATGTATCGCTGTCTTTTTGACCACTTAACCAACCGTTTTCAGCATTTCTGTGATCTCACTAGACTCTGGGGGGATAACTCTATACAATCCGCCCTCGGAGCTGACTGGGTAGTCGCTGCTTTGTTGATGTCCTTCGGGAGACTGACGTCGAAGTCCCTTTGGGAGACTGACGTTGACGTCCTTCGGGAGACTGACAAAGGGGAGGAAAGTCCGGGCTTCATAGAGCAAGGTGCCAGGTAACGCCTGGGGGGCGCAAGCCTACGACAAGTGCAGCAGAGAGAAGACCGCCGATGGCCCTAGGGCACAGGTAAGGGTGAAAGGGTGCGGTAAGAGCGCACCGGACGACTAGTAATAGTTCGTAGCAGGGTAAACTCCACCTGAAGCAAGACCAAATAGGCCTCCACATTGCGTTGCTCGCGTAAGGAGGCGGGTAGGTTGCTCGAGCCAGTGAGTGATTGCTGGCCTAGACGAATGGCTACCGCCGCGCAAGCGGAACAGAACCCGGCTTATGTGTCGGCTCCACCTATTCGAGACCCATCTCTACTTCGGTAGTGATGGGTTTTTTGCATTTAATTGACGCAAACTATGTCATTACCAATAAACTTGGCGCTGAATCACGTCTAACTTTAGACTTGAGGTGGCGATGATGTGGGAAATCAGTACACTAAAGAATCGCTTCAAGATCATTCAACGAGACAGCTATGACCGAAACATTTCAACATATCTCCGTGTTATTAAATGAATCCATTGATGGCTTGGCTATCAAACCCGATGGTATCTATATCGATGGAACATTTGGCCGTGGCGGTCACAGCCGAACTATCTTGTCGAAACTGGGTGAAAATGGTCGACTGTATAGCATCGACCGAGACCCACAAGCCATCGCAGAAGCCGCTAAAATCGATGACCCGCGCTTCACTATCATTCATGGTCCGTTCTCAGGTATGGCGAAATACGCAGAAGAGTATGGCCTAGTTGGTAAAGTTGACGGTGTATTGCTAGACCTAGGCGTGTCGTCTCCGCAGCTTGATGACGCTGAACGCGGCTTTAGTTTTATGAAAGACGGCCCATTAGACATGCGTATGGACCCAACATCGGGTATTCCTGTGTCTCAATGGCTGATGGAAGCCGACCTTGATGACATTACTTGGGTTATTCGTGAGTTTGGTGAAGACAAACACGCCCGCCGCATTGCCAAAGCGATCGTAGCTTACCGCGAAGATGAAGAAAACGAGCCAATGGTTCGTACTGGTCAGTTAGCAAAATTGATCTCAGATGCGGCACCAAAGAGCTTTAAAGAGAAAAAACACCCAGCGACTCGCGCTTTTCAGGCTTTTCGCATTTACATCAACAGTGAATTAGAAGAAATTGATACGGCACTAAAAGGTGCGGCAAGTATTTTGGCTCCTGAAGGCCGTTTGTCTGTGATCAGTTTCCACTCATTGGAAGATCGCATGGTGAAACGTTTCATCCGTAAAGAGAGCAAAGGCCCAGAAGTGCCACACGGTATTCCGATGACGGAAGAACAAATCCGTGCGCTTGGTAGTGCGAACATGAAGCCGATTGGTAAAGCGAACAAGCCAACGAAACAAGAAATTGACATGAACCCGCGCTCTCGAAGCTCAGTGCTAAGAATTGCAGAAAAGCTTTAATTATTATGACGAAAACCACTCCTAACCTTGCTAAGTTGATTGCGACGGACTTAATTACCGTCGGTCGCTGGTCGTTGTTGCTGATGATTTTGATTTTCGCAACGGCAATGGGAGTGGTGTTTGCCACCCACCATGCGCGTCAGGCGATCACTGAAAAAGATCATACATTGGTTGAGCGAGAGCGATTGGATAGCGAATGGCGCAACCTAATGTTGGAAGAAACAGCCCTCGCGGAACACAGTCGCGTTCAAGACTTGGCAAAGAAGGACCTTGAAATGAAACGACCAGATGGCGATAAAGAAGTGGTTATCACGCTAAAATGATTGGAAAGAAAGCCAAATCTAAACAAGGAAATACGCGCAAGTCTGCTGCGAAAGAAAAAAAAGTAGCTGCTACAAAGCCGCAACCTACCAAAGAAACGAAACAAGCAGAAGTGGTTGAAGAGCCAGAATCGTTTTTGATTCGTTGGCGTTTTCAGTTACTGCTGTTTTTTGTCTTCTGTGCCTTCGCTCTTCTCGTTGGGCGAGTGGCCTATATTCAAGTTATAGAGCCTGACAACCTGATCAAACAAGGTGACCTTCGCTCTGTCCGTGTTAAAGCCATTCCTTCGGCGCGCGGTATTATCTCCGATCGCAATGGCGAACCGCTTGCGGTGAGTGTTCCTGTTGAAGCCGTGTGGGCTGATCCTAAAACTATCTTCAAAGAAGGCGCTCTGCAGCAAACGAAGAGTTGGTATGCACTTGCAGACGTACTTGGCTTAGATCGCCAAGGCCTGATCAACAAAATTAAGAAAAACGAAAAGCGCCGCTTTATCTATCTACAACGCCAAGTTAGCCCGGCAATGGCGAACTACATTCGTGAGCTCAAACTACCTGGTGTCGGTTTGAAGTCGGAATCTCGCCGCTACTATCCTGCTGGTGAGGTTAGTGCTCACTTAGTCGGTGTAACTGGCATTGATGGCCACGGCCTAGAAGGTGTGGAACGAAGCTATGACGAGTGGTTAACTGGTGCTGCAGGCAAGAAAACCATCCGTAAAGACCGTTATGGTCGCGTGGTAGAGAACATTGCTCTTGAAGAGAAGCAAGAAGGTAAACCGCTACAGCTGACGATCGACCAACGCATTCAAGCCGTCGCTTATCGAGCGATCAAGCAAGCCGTAGCGGATCACCGTGCAACATCTGGATCCGTTGTTATCCTAGACGTTAAAACGGGTGCGGTACTGGCGATGGTCAACGCACCTTCTTACAACCCAAACAACCGCAGTGATTGGCAAAGTTACAAAATGCGTAACCGCGTGATTACTGACTCACTAGAGCCGGGCTCAACCATTAAGCCATTCGTTGTTTTGGCCGCCTTAGAAAACGGGGTGGCGGATAAAGACACGATCGTTGATACGGGTAATGGCATTCTGCAGCTTGGTGGTAGCCGTGTTCGTGATGCGCCAAAAGTCGGCAAAGCAACCCTAACTACGATTCTAAAGAAATCGAGTAACATCGGTGTGACCAAGCTGGCGATGCGAATGCCTGTTGAGGCGCTACTTGGTTTGTACAGTTCGGTTGGCCTTGGTGAATTATCCGGTCTTAACTTGGTTGGTGAAGTGGTGGGTATCTTCCCAAGCCGCTCTCGCTGGTCTCCAATTGAGCGCGCAACCATCTCGTTTGGTTATGGTTTATCGGTTACCCCAATCCAGCTAGCGCATGCCTATGCGACGCTAGGTAACTTGGGTAAATATGAGCCGATCCATATTATCGAAAGTAACGATAATGACATGGCACGCCAAGTTGTGAGCAAAGAGAACGCTCGTCTCGTCTTAGATATGCTTGAAACGGTAACGCAGAAAGGCGGTTCTGCTCGTCGTGCGGCGGTTCCAGGTTACCGAGTCGGCGCAAAAACTGGTACTGCGCGAAAGGCAAGCGCAGGTGGTTATAGTGATGAGTACATCAACTACACGGCTGGTGTTGCGCCAGTGAGTGACCCACGTTTAGCGCTCGTGGTTGTGGTTAATGAACCACAAGGTGATGATTACTACGGTGGTTCGGTAGCTTCACCTGTTTTCTCTGAAATCATGAAAGGCGCGCTGCAAATTCTGAACGTTGCCCCTGACGAAAATAAATTCCAACAGTAGGCTTATAAGCGTACTGAGAAACAAAATGAAGAAAGCTGAGCTAATGCTCGGAGAATAAATATGACTAAAGCCATCAGTATGGACACGCTGCTTTCCACCTGGGTCGATTGCCCGAGTTTGTCGTCCATTCTTGTTTCTGAATTGGAACTCGACAGTCGACGAGTTCAATCTGGAACAACCTTTGTAGCTATTATTGGCCATGTTGTGGATGGGCGTAAATTTATCCCAACCGCAATTCAGCAAGGTGCGAATGCGGTGATTGCTCAAGCTTGTGAGCAAAAAGCGCATGGCACGATTGAGATTGTTGATGATGTTCCAGTGATTTACCTTGATGCGCTGGATAAGTGCCTATCTGAAATTGCAGGTCACTTGTATACCTACCCAACGATGGATTTGATTGGTGTCACTGGCACCAACGGCAAAACCACCATCACTCAACTGATTGCTCAATGGATTGATTTGGTTGGTTCAAAAGCAGCGGTCATGGGTACCACAGGGAATGGCTTTCTAGATAATCTACAAGAAGCTGCGAATACCACAGGCAACGCCGTTGAAATCCCAAAAACACTGTCTTCGCTCGCTGAGCAAAAAGCGCAATACACAGCGCTTGAAGTGTCTTCTCATGGTTTGATTCAAGGTCGCGTTAAAGCGCTGTCTTTTGCTGCTGGCGTGTTTACTAACCTGAGTCGTGATCATCTCGATTACCATGGCACGATGGAAGAATACGCCAACGCTAAGTTAACCCTGTTTACTGAACATCAATGTGGTCACGCTGTTATCAATGTCGATGATGTTGTGGGCGCAGCGTGGGCGAAGCAGTTGAACAACGCGCTTGCCGTGTCACTCAAACCAACAACAGAATTTTCTCAAAGCGTATATGCAAACCACATCGCTTATGCTGAATCTGGTATCACGATTGAGTTTGATGGCAAGTTTGGTGAAGGTACTTTGCATGCACCACTTATCGGTGAGTTCAATGCCGCGAACCTCATGTTGGCATTCACAACGTTACTTAGTCTCGGCTTTAGCAAGCAAGATTTGCTGGCGACGGCAGGCCAATTACAGCCCGTCCTTGGTCGTATGGAACTGTTCCAAGCTGACGGCAATGCCAAAGTAGTGGTGGATTACGCTCACACGCCTGACGCGCTAGAAAAAGCGCTGCAAGCATTGCGTGTACATTGCCACGGTGAGCTTTGGGCTATCTTCGGCTGCGGTGGTGATCGCGATGCTGGTAAGCGCCCAATGATGGCGGAAATCGCTGAACGTTTGGGTGACAAAGTGGTACTTACCGATGACAACCCTCGTAGCGAAGATCCAGCGTTGATCATGAAAGACATGTTGGCTGGTTTAACCAAACCAGTTGAGGCGATTGTGCAACATGACCGCTTCAAAGCGCTGTCTTACGCACTTGAGCATGCTTCTTCGCAAGACATTATCCTTCTGGCCGGTAAAGGTCATGAGGACTACCAAATTCTAAATTCTGGAACCATCCATTACTCTGACCGCGAGTCAGCCATGACACTATTGGGGCTTTCATCATGATCACAGTAACGCTTTCTCAAATTGCCGACATTACTGGCGGTGAACTGGTTGGTAACGATCTTTCTATTGAATCTGTTTCGACCGACACTCGATCTATCGAACAAGGCGCTCTATTTGTTGCTTTGGTTGGAGAGCGTTTTGATGCTCACGACTTCTGCCAACAAGCAGCAGAGTCGGGCGCAGGCGCACTATTGGTACAAAAACGCGTTAATGTGAATGTGCCTCAAGTCGTTGTCGGCGATAGTAAGGTAGCATTGGGTCAAGTGGCAGCTTGGGTTCACCAAACATGCCAAACACCGACGGTCGCTATTACAGGTAGCTGTGGTAAAACCACGGTGAAAGAGATGGTTGCCAGTATTTTGCAGTTGAAAGGTAAAGTGCTGTTTACTGCGGGCAACTTCAACAACGACATTGGTGTGCCATTGACCTTGCTGCGTTCGCAACAAGACGATGACTACGCGGTGATCGAGTTGGGTGCGAACCACATTGGTGAAATTGAGTACACCACGAAATTGGTTAAGCCAGACATTGCCATGGTAAACAACGTGGCTGCTGCTCACCTTGAAGGTTTCGGGTCTATTGATGGCGTGAAACAAGCTAAAGGTGAAATCTATCAAGGGCTAGCGGCTGGCGGTATTGCGATCGTAAACCTAGATAGCAATGGCGGAGCGAAGTGGGATGAAGTATTAGCAGATAAGAATGTGATTACTTTTTCACAAAGTAACGCGGATGCTGACTTTTTTGCTTCCAACATCGTGATGAGCGCCGCAGGTGAGGCAAGCTTTGACTTACATATCGCTGCAACTTCACAAGAAATTGAACTGTCTCTGGGTATTATTGGTCAACACAACGTGCCTAACGCAATTGCCGCTTCTATCATTGCCTTGAAAATGGGGGCAACATTAGAAGAGATTCAAGCGGGGCTAAAACATCTTAATAAGGTGAAAGGTCGTGTTGAAGTGGAAGAGCTGAGCGATAAAATCAAGCTTATCGATGACAGCTACAACGCTAGTGTTCCTGCCATGAAGGCGGCGGTCGATTTACTGGCGGCATTCCAAGGTCAACGTTGGTTGATTTTAGGTAATATGGCGGAGTTGGGTGAGGAAAGTCTTGCACTTCACCGTCAAGTCGGGGAACATGCTGCCCCACAAAAATTTGAACATGTTCTCACGTATGGTGCGGATGCAAAGGTCATTAGCGAGCTTTGCGATGGCATCCATTTCGAGACACATCAAGAGATGATTGACTACATCAAGCAGCATCTAGACCAAGCGGTTCCTGAACACCACACGATATTGGTGAAAGGCGCGAACGGTGCACGTATGTTTGAAGTCGCTGCTGCTTTGAAGGAGTATTATTAATGATTATTTGGCTTGCCGAGCTGCTACAGCCATACCTATCTTTTTTCCGATTGTTTGAATACCTGTCTTTTCGAGCAATCCTCAGCGTTCTAACCGCTCTAGGTCTGTCTCTTTGGATGGGACCGATTATGATCAAGCGTCTACAGATGCTACAAATTGGTCAGGTTGTTCGTAACGAAGGTCCAGAATCCCACTTTAGCAAGCGTGGTACCCCAACAATGGGCGGTATCATGATTTTGGCTGCTATCTCTATCACTATCCTGTTATGGACTGACTTGTCGAACCCGTACGTTTGGGCGGTACTGACCGTTCTTCTTGGTTATGGTGCGATCGGTTTTGTCGATGACTATCGTAAGGTCGTGCGCAAGAACACTGACGGTCTGATTGCTCGTTGGAAATACTTCTGGCAATCATTAATTGCGTTTGTGGTGGCTTTTGCTCTGTACGCTTACGGCAAGGATACTGCAGCAACTCAGCTTGTGGTGCCATTTTTCAAAGACATCATGCCGCAACTTGGTTTGATGTACATTATCCTGACTTACTTTGTAATCGTGGGTACCAGTAACGCGGTAAACCTAACCGATGGTTTAGATGGTTTAGCTATCATGCCAACGGTTCTCGTTGCGGCTGGTTTTGCGGTGATCGCATGGGCGACGGGTAACGTTAACTTCTCTGAATACCTTCACATCCCTTACCTACCGCATGCTTCTGAATTGGTTGTGGTATGTACGGCAATTGTTGGTGCAGGTCTTGGTTTCTTGTGGTTTAACACTTACCCAGCACAAGTATTCATGGGCGATGTGGGTTCACTAGCACTTGGTGGTGCGCTTGGCACAATTGCAGTATTGGTTCGTCAAGAGTTGGTACTGGTGATCATGGGCGGTGTGTTTGTAATGGAAACGCTATCGGTAATTCTTCAGGTAGGTTCTTACAAACTGCGCGGCCAGCGTATTTTCCGCATGGCACCGATTCACCACCACTACGAATTAAAAGGTTGGCCGGAGCCTCGCGTAATCGTGCGCTTCTGGATTATTTCTATGGTTCTTGTTCTTATTGGTCTAGCGACACTGAAAGTGCGTTAATCGCACTTTCCAAGAACAAGACAAATTGCGTGATCAAATATGGAACGTTGGCAAAACATACATAAGGTCGTCGTTGTAGGGCTCGGTATTACCGGGCTCTCTGTCGTTAAACACCTAACAAAAACACAGCCGCAACTGACGGTTAAAGTCATCGATACACGTGCGACTCCTCCGGGAGCTGAGCGCTTACCAGAGCAAGTTGAACTGCACAGCGGTGGTTGGAATACTGAGTGGCTTGCAGAGGCCGACTTAGTGGTGACTAACCCGGGTATTGCCTTAGCGACACCAGAGATACAAGAGGTTCTTGCGAAAGGAACGCCAGTTGTTGGTGATATCGAACTCTTCGCGTGGGTAGTCGATAAGCCAGTTATTGCGATTACCGGTTCTAATGGTAAAAGCACAGTTACTGACTTAACGGGTGTAATGGCGAAGGCTGCAGGCTTAACAGTGGGTGTTGGTGGCAATATCGGTGTTCCTGCTCTCGATTTGCTAGAGCAAGATGCAGACTTGTATGTGCTTGAGTTGTCCAGTTTCCAGCTCGAAACCACTTCAAGTCTGAAGCTTAAAGCGGCGGCGTTTCTGAACCTTTCCGAAGATCACATGGATCGCTATGAGGGCATGTCGGACTACCGACAAGCTAAACTGCGCATTTTTGATAACGCGGAGCTGGCAGTAGTTAACCGTGATGATCAAGAAACCTTCCCTGATACTGAAACACCGTTGGTGACGTTCGGAAGTGATGAGCAAGCTTACGGCCTTGAAGCTGATGGTAACCGTACTTGGTTGCTTGATCATGGTCAGCGTGTGATTGCCAGTGATGAATTAAAGCTGGTTGGTAAGCACAATCTAGCTAACGCCCTTGTGGTACTTGCTCTGCTTAAAGCGGCGGATGTGGACTATCACAAATCATTGAATGCACTGAAAACTTACACGGGTTTGACACATCGATGCCAAGTGGTTGCGGATAATCGTGGCGTAAAATGGGTGAATGACTCTAAAGCGACCAATATTGCAAGCACTATGGCTGCACTCTCTGGATTAGAGTCGACAGGCAAGCTGTACTTGCTTGTTGGTGGTGTTGGCAAAGGCGCTGACTTCACTCCACTAAAACCGATCTTCGCAACACTGAACCTACAACTTTGCTGCTTTGGTGCAGATGGTGATGAATTTATGCCACTGCATGAATCAGCAACTCGTTTCGACACCATGGAAGATGTGATTCAACAGATATCTTCGCAGTTAAAAACGGGTGATATGGTGATGCTGTCTCCGGCATGTGCTAGCTTTGATCAATTCGACAACTTTATGGCAAGAGGTGACGCATTCGCAGCTCTTGCTAAGAAATATGCATAATTAAAGGTCACACACTTCGTGGGTTTAGGTAACGTTAAACGCAGCATTGGCACTTGGCTTAAGCATCCTGCACCAGAGGCGCTCTTTGATCGTCAACTTGTCTGGATTGCGCTGGGTTTGATGTTAACTGGCTTGGTGATGGTGACATCAGCATCATTTCCTATCAGCTCACGTTTGACGGATCAGCCGTTTCACTTCATGTTCCGTCATGCCACCTTCCTAGTTCTCGCGATTGGTGTTTCCTCCGTTATTCTCCAAGTGCCTTTGCAGGAGTGGTTCAAGAAGAGCCACTACCTACTGTGGCTTGCTTTTGGCTTGCTCATCATCGTATTAGTCGCTGGTAAGTCGGTGAACGGTGCCTCACGTTGGATCCCGCTGGGTCTGTTCAACTTGCAGCCTGCCGAAGTCGCCAAGCTCTCGCTATTTGTCTTCATGTCCGGTTATCTGGTGCGTAAGCAAGACGAAGTTCGCCAAACTTTCTTTGGCGGTTTCATGAAGCCGATTATGGTGTTTGCCTTCTTCGCGGTCTTGCTGCTTGGTCAGCCCGACTTAGGTACTGTGGTCGTAATGCTGGTGACCTTGTTTGGCATGTTGTTCATTGCAGGCGCTAAGCTCACGCAGTTCTTAGCTTTGATGATTGCCGGTATCGCTGCGGTCGTTGGTTTGATTTTGGTTGAGCCGTACCGTATTCGCCGTGTTACGTCATTCTTAGACCCTTGGGAAGATCCATTCGGTAGCGGTTATCAGCTCACACAATCACTCATGGCGTTTGGTCGTGGTGAGTGGTTTGGTCAAGGCCTCGGTAACTCAATTCAAAAACTCGAATACCTACCAGAAGCGCATACCGACTTCGTTTTTGCAGTATTGGCAGAAGAGCTCGGGTTTGTTGGTGTGGTATTAGTACTCATGCTGATTTTTAGCTTGGTATTAAAAGCGGTCTACATTGGTAAGCGCGCTTTTGATGAAGGCGAAATGTTTGGTGGTTACCTCGCATTTGGCATCGGTATTTGGTTTGCTTTTCAGACGTTGGTTAACGTTGGCGCAGCAGCAGGTATCGTTCCAACCAAAGGTCTTACTCTTCCACTAATCAGTTATGGTGGTTCGAGTCTTATTATCATGTCCGTGGCAGTATCTATCTTGCTGCGAATCGATCACGAATGCCGCTTGAAGCGCGGCCAGAAAGAATCAGAACAACAAGTCGATGAAGAAAAATAAACGTTTGATGGTGATGGCTGGTGGTACTGGCGGTCACGTGTTCCCGGGTCTTGCGGTAGCGAAGCAGCTACAAGAACAAGGTTGGGAGATTCGTTGGTTAGGCACCGCGGATAGAATGGAAGCCGATCTAGTGCCAAAACATGGCATTGAAATCGACTTTATCAAAGTAAAAGGTCTACGAGGTCAAGGCGTTAAGCGTCTTTTTGCGGCACCATTTCAAATTATCAATGCCATCATGCAAGCTCGAGCTCACATGAAACGCTGGCAGCCAGACGCAGTGCTTGGCATGGGCGGCTATGTTAGCGGTCCTGGTGGTATTGCCGCTTGGATGAGTGGTATTCCTGTAGTGCTGCACGAGCAGAATGCAGTCGCAGGCCTGACGAACCAATGGTTATCGAAAATCGCGAAGAAGGTATTTCAAGCTTTCCCAGGTGCGTTTCCAAATGCTGAAGTGGTTGGCAACCCCGTTCGTGAAGACGTGACTCAATTGGCCGCGCCAACTGAGCGCATGCAAGAACGTCAAGGTCCAATTCGTATTTTGGTGATGGGCGGCAGCCAAGGCGCACGCATTCTTAACCAAACTCTGCCAGAAGTGATGGCAAAATTGGGCGATGATTACTGTATTCGTCATCAAGCGGGCAAAGGCTCCGCTGAAGAGGTGAACGCAGCATACCAAGCAAATGGTGTTGCGCATGCAGACGTTACAGAGTTCATTGACGACGTGGCAGAAGCGTATGCATGGGCTGACCTTTTAGTTTGTCGTTCAGGAGCGTTAACCGTTTCGGAAGTCTCGGCGGCAGGTGTGGGGGCTATTTTTGTTCCGTTTATGCACAAAGACCGTCAGCAAGCACTGAATGCAGACCACTTAGTGGATTGCGGTGCGGCGAAAATGATTGAACAACCAGATTTAACCGTTGAGTCATTGACTCAGCAGATCCAACAATTGGATCGACAAGCTTTACTTACAATGGCTGAGCAAGCGCGTGGCGCTGCAAAATTGAATGCTGACCGAGTTGTCGCACAAGCCATTGTCGCTTTGACCGAAAAGCGTTAACCGAATTATTGAGAATAGAATTGATGACAATCCAACATACACAAGACTTAGCTCAGATTCGCGCAATGGTGCCAGAGATGCGCCGCGTGAAATCCATCCACTTCATCGGTATTGGTGGTGCGGGCATGAGCGGCATTGCAGAAGTGCTATTGAACGAAGGCTACCAAATCACAGGTTCTGATCTATCAGAGAACCCAGTGACAGAGCGTTTAGTATCAAAGGGTGCAACCGTATTTATCGGCCACCAAGCGAGCAATGTAGAAAAAGCCAGTGTTGTTGTGGTTTCAACGGCGATTAACGAAGAAAACCCAGAAGTGATGGCAGCGCGTGAGTTGCGTATTCCTATCGTACGCCGCGCAGAGATGTTGGCTGAATTGATGCGCTTCCGTCATGGGATTGCTGTTGCGGGTACGCACGGCAAAACAACGACCACGGCGCTTGTGACGCAAATCTATTCTGAAGCGGGCTTGGATCCAACCTTTGTTAACGGTGGTTTGGTTAAGAGCGCGGGTACGAACGCACGCTTGGGCTCTAGCCGAATCTTGATTGCTGAAGCAGACGAAAGTGACGCTTCATTCTTGCATTTGCAACCTATGGTGAGCATCGTAACGAACATCGAAGCTGACCACATGGATACATACGGTGGTGACTTCGAAACCTTGAAGCAAACCTTCATTGACTTCCTTCACAACCTACCGTTTTACGGCCAAGCAATTGTATGTATCGACGATCCTGTGATTCGTGAATTGATTCCTCGAATTAGCCGTCAAGTGATCACTTATGGTTTCTCTGAAGATGCGGATGTTCGTATCGAGGATTATCACCAAGAAGGTCAGCAAGGCAAATTCACCGTAGTACGCGAAGGTCGTGCGAATCTTGATATCACACTAAATATTCCTGGCCGCCATAATGCCTTGAACGCATCAGCAGCAATTGCGGTTGCCACAGAAGATGACATTAGCGATGAAGCGATTTTAAAAGCAATGGCAGGTACTCAAGGTACAGGTCGTCGTTTTGACCATTTGGGTGAGTTTGATACGGGCAACGGCCATGCCATGCTTGTCGACGATTACGGTCACCACCCAACAGAAGTGGACGTAACGATCCATGCCGCGCGAAGTGGTTGGCAAGATAAGCGCTTGGTGATGATTTTCCAACCGCACCGTTACAGCCGAACTCGTGATTTATACGATGATTTTGCAAACGTACTTGAACAAGTTGATGTGCTAATCATGTTGGATGTATACGCCGCAGGTGAAAAGCCAATAGCAGGTGCAGATGGTCGAGCATTGTGCCGTACCATTCGCAGTCGTGGGAAGGTAGATCCAATTTTTGTCCCAGAAATCGAGCAATTACCTTCAGTTTTGGCTAACGTTATACAAGACGGCGACCTGATTTTGACTCAAGGCGCGGGTGATGTTGGTAAAGTGGCGAAGCAATTAGCAGCACTTGAATTGAACATTAGCAAGATGCTCTGTTAGCGACCAAGGTTGACGCAAGGTACAGAGAAAGACCTAGATCTCGATTTTGCGTCAAGAACGTTGTGATTTATCGCTATCAGTGTTTGATAGTTTACAAGAGCTCAGTATAATCCCAAGGTTAAAGTCAATGCTTTTGCCAATGTGTGCTAACACGGTGAAAAGTACAGGACAAAAGTCAGGAAACGAAGACGTTGTTGAATATTGCACTTAATGAAGAGCGACTTAACACGGACAATAACCGTGGTCGCCAAGATAAAATCTTAGGTGCGCTATTTTTCGTTGTTGTGGTGACCTTAATTAGTTCTGTTTTGTACTCAGCGATCAGTTGGATGTGGGATGACCAAAGGTTACCTCTCTCCAAAATAGTACTTCAGGGAAAACTGGAGTATGTCACTGCAGACGATGTTCAAGCTGCGTTTAGCCAGATTGATCATATTGGCACCTTCATGTCACAAGACATTGATGTGTTGCAACATAGTGTTGAAGCCATTCCTTGGGTTGCGCATGCCGCGATCCGCAAACAATGGCCTGACACAGTAAAAGTATTTTTGACAGAACATCGCCCAGTCGCCATCTGGAATGGCAACGAGTTATTAGATAATAATGGCTTGGTATTTGGAGGCGATGTCGGCCTGCTAAAGGAAGAGAAAGTTAAGTTATATGGACCCAATGAAACCGGGCCGGAAGTCTTGCAAACCTATCGCGAACTCCGACCTAAGTTCCAAACACTGGGTCTTGCTATATCGTCTCTTGTATTAAACGAGCGACGAGCTTGGCAAATCATCCTTGATAACGGTATTCGACTAGAGCTCGGTAAAGAGTCTCTGGATGAGCGAATAGAGCGTTTCTTCTTGCTCTACAACAAGCTTGGCAGTGACACACAAAGAATCAGTTATATCGATCTTAGGTACGATACGGGAGCCGCGGTTGGTTGGTTTCCTGAACATGAGTTAGAACAAGAGAGTACGAATGACTAAGGCCGCTGATGACAACATTATTGTTGGTCTTGATATAGGCACTGCAACCGTATCAGCTCTAGTGGGTGAGATTCTACCGGATGGCCAAATAAATATTATTGGTTCGGGTAGTAGCCCTTCACGTGGCATGGATAAAGGCGGCGTGAATGATTTGGAGTCGGTTGTAAAATCAGTACAACGCGCAATTGATCAAGCTGAGTTAATGGCGGAATGCCAAATCAGCCGAGTATTTATTTCGTTGTCTGGTAAGCATATCGCAAGCCGAATTGAAAAAGGCATGGGCACTATATCGGACGAGGAAGTTTCTCAAGAAGATATGGATCGCGCTATCCATACCGCAAAATCGATTAAAATCGGTGATGAACAACGAATCCTTCACGTGATTCCGCAAGAGTTCACCATCGACTACCAAGAGGGTATCAAAAATCCGCTTGGTTTATCTGGAGTGAGAATGGAAGTGAGTGTCCATTTGATCTCATGCCATAATGATATGGCACGCAATATTATTAAGGCGGTAGAACGCTGCGGCCTTAAAGTAGAGCAACTTGTTTTTTCTGGGCTTGCTGCGAGTAACGCGGTAATTACCGAGGATGAAAGAGAGCTTGGGGTTTGTGTGGTCGATATTGGCGCTGGCACGATGGATGTTTCTATCTGGACTGGTGGTGCGTTACGTCACACAGAGGTGTTTTCTTACGCAGGAAATGCTGTAACTAGCGATATTGCCTTTGCTTTTGGTACGCCTGTGAGCGATGCTGAAGAAATAAAGGTCAAATATGGTTGTGCCTTGAGTGAACTGGTCAGTAAGGATGACACGGTTAACGTTCCAAGCGTAGGTGGTCGACCTTCACGTAGTCTGCAGCGTCAGACTTTGTCAGAAGTGATTGAACCACGCTACTCTGAGCTTATGGGACTGGTTAACCAAACTATCGACTCTGTACAAGCGAAATTGCGCGAAGAGGGCATTAAGCACCATCTCGCCGCGGGTGTAGTTCTTACCGGCGGTGCAGCGCAAATCGAGGGAGTGGTAGAATGTGCGGAACGCGTATTCCGCAACCAAGTAAGGGTCGGCAAACCGCTCGAAGTCAGCGGATTAACTGACTATGTAAAAGAGCCGTACCATTCTACGGCAGTTGGATTACTTCATTACGCAAGAGACATGCAGTCTAGCGACGATAGCGATTATAATGAACCTAAGCGCTCATCTGTTACTGGCTTTTTCGGTAAATTGCGTAATTGGATACAAAAAGAGTTTTAACCTGAGTTGCAGGATAAACGGAGACAACACATGTTTGAACCGATGATGGAAATGTCTGACGATGCAGTAATCAAGGTCGTTGGGGTTGGTGGCGGCGGTGGTAACGCTGTTGAACACATGGTGCGTGAATCCATCGAAGGTGTGGAATTCATCAGCGTCAACACTGATGCGCAAGCACTTCGTAAGACAAGCGTTGGCAATGTCATTCAGATTGGTGGTGATATCACTAAAGGTCTGGGTGCAGGTGCGAATCCACAGGTTGGCCGTGAGGCAGCTCTCGAAGACAGAGATAGACTTAAAGATTCCCTAACTGGTGCCGATATGGTGTTTATCGCAGCTGGTATGGGCGGTGGTACTGGTACTGGTGCAGCACCTGTTATCGCTGAAGTAGCAAAAGAGCTGGGTATTCTTACCGTTGCGGTAGTAACAAAACCGTTCAGCTTTGAAGGCAAAAAGCGTTTGGCATTTGCAGAGCAAGGTATCGATGAGCTTTCTAAGCACGTTGACTCTTTGATCACGATTCCAAACGAAAAGCTACTTAAAGTACTTGGCCGTGGTGTAACGCTGCTAGAAGCGTTTGCAAGCGCGAACGACGTTCTTAAGAACGCAGTTCAAGGTATTGCAGAGCTAATCACTCGTCCTGGCATGATCAACGTCGACTTTGCAGACGTACGCACTGTGATGTCTGAAATGGGTCACGCAATGATGGGTAGCGGCATCGCGAAAGGCGAAGATCGTGCAGAAGAAGCAGCAGAGATGGCTATCTCTAGCCCACTTCTAGAAGACATCGATCTAGCGGGTGCTCGTGGTGTTCTTGTTAACATCACTGCTGGTCTGGACATGCGTCTTGATGAGTTTGAGACTGTAGGTAACACAGTGAAAGCATTTGCTTCGGACAATGCGACAGTGGTTATCGGTACTTCTCTAGACCCAGATATGACGGACGAAATCCGCGTAACAGTTGTTGCGACAGGTATCGGCAACGAGAAAAAACCAGACATTACGCTAGTTGCTGGTGGCAAAGCGAAAGTAGCTCCGACGGCTGCACCGCAAGCTCAACCACAACAGCAAGCTGTAGCGCCACAAGCTGAAGAGAAACCGGCACAAACTTTGCAGACTACTCCAGTGCAAGAGAAGCCACAGGTAACTCCTCAGCCGACAAACACAGTTTCTTCTTCTCCAGCTTCATCTGCGGGCCAAAGCTCAGCAGCACCAAAGCAAGAGAAAGAAAGCGGTTATTTAGATATTCCGGCATTTTTGCGTCGTCAGGCTGATTAATCTTTAACCCGTAAATTTGACATAGCTCAAAATTATGGTAGCATTCACGGTCGACGTTACAGACGGCCGTGTTTTGTAGCATATTTTAGAGAGGCAAGCAGATGATCAGACAACGTACTCTGAAAGAAATAGTGAAAACAACTGGTGTGGGTCTCCACTCTGGTCGTAAAGTCACACTTACTCTGCGCCCAGCTGCTGCTAATACAGGTATCATTTACCGTCGTACAGATGTAAACCCACCTGTAGATTTTCCAGCTGATCCAGCGTCTGTTCGTGACACTATGCTATGTACAGCACTAGTGAACGATGAAGGCGTGCGTATTTCAACTGTTGAACACTTGAACGCGGCACTTGCTGGTATGGGCATCGACAACATTATTGTTGAAGTTGACGCACCTGAAATTCCAATCATGGATGGTAGCGCTAGCCCATTCGTATACTTGCTACAACAAGCAGGTATCGAAACGCAAAATGCGCCTAAGCGTTTTATCCGTATTAAGAAACCAGTTCGTTTTGAAGATGGCGATAAGTGGGCAGAATTTGTTCCATTTAACGGCTTCCGTATGGACTTTGAAATTGAATTTAACCACCCTGCGATCGAATCAGACGAGCAACGTCTTCTGTTTGATTTCTCATCTCAAGGTTTCGTTCGCGAGATTTCTCGTGCACGTACATTTGGTTTCATGCGTGATATCGAATATCTACAATCTCAGAACCTAGTTCTTGGTGGTAGCTTTGATAACGCAATCGTACTGGATGATTACCGCATTCTTAACGAAGAAGGCCTACGCTTTGATAACGAGTTTGTTACTCACAAAGTATTGGACGCGATTGGTGACCTTTACATGTGTGGTCATGCAATTATCGGTGAATTCCGTGCGTTCAAATCAGGTCATGGTCTAAACAACCAACTTCTACGTGCTGTTCTTGCTGATCAAGAAGCATGGGAATGGACAACATTCGAAGAAGAAGAAGGTTCACCAGTCGCATTTGCACAACCAAATATGGTTCTAGCGTAAAATACGCAAACGCAAACAAATTAAAAAAGCCAGGCAATGCCTGGCTTTTTAGTATCTGAAGTTTCGTTGCTATTTTTCGCTTTTCTTCTCTGCCATATCGGCAAGGCGCTTCAAACGTTCTTGGATCTTCGGTGGCGCCATATCAGCAATGATCAACAGTGAGTTTGCCGCGGATTCGGTTAATGGTGGACGCTTTGGTTTGTTCTCTTGTTCGAACCGATTACGGTAAAGGGAAGGGTTGATTCTTACCTCCACACTCATTAATTTTGCGTAGCCCTGAGTTCTCAGTTTATTGAGGATCATTAGGCGATCGTAATCGATCTTCATTTTGATCGCAGCACTTGATACATCAATTAATAAATGACCGCTGCGAACGTTCGCCACACGGCAATGATCGGCCGTTCCTTTTGGCAAGATCTCCTGCAATGCCTGATTCAGCTGCAAGATTTCCCCTGCGTGCTCTTGAATCTGCTTAAACTGAGATTCAGCAATAAGGTCGTCTGTTGAGGTAGGGCGATGATCACGCATAGGTAAAATCTAATTTTGTTGAGATATGGGTATTCTAGAGCAGCTTTCTGCTTAGGTATAGTTTACATTATGGCCTTAATCTTCAACTTCACCAGACGATTTGGGTTTAGCAAGTAAAAGCGGATTGTTTTGAAAATGCTGACTTTACGCCGTGAGGCTTGTGTAATACTGGCTAATCCTCCATCAGTTTGTCTAAAAACTTACGAGTGCTTCAAACAAATACGTCTATTTATGGTTGTATCGATGAAAAATCCTTACACTAAGCCACATTGATTCAAAATTTAGCCTTGAAATATGGATGTTTGAACTCAATATCTTTGATAAATGATTTATCTCAGTATTCTTAGTTCCAAACTGGCAGAGACTGAAGGCATTACGAGTAGATCGGGAACGGTCTGATTAAAGAGAGATCCACGAAAAATGATAACTAAGCTACTGACAAAAGTAATTGGCAGTCGCAACGACCGAACACTGCGCCGCCTTAGAAAAATTGTAAAAGAGATTAATAACTACGAACCAACGTTCGAAGCACTTTCTGATGAAGAGCTAAAAGCGAAGACAGTTGAGTTCCGTGAGCGCCTAGAGCAAGGCGAAACTCTTGATAAGCTACTTCCAGAAGCTTTTGCTACGGTTCGTGAAGCATCTAAACGTGTTTACGGCATGCGTCACTTCGACGTTCAGCTTATCGGTGGTATGGTACTGAACGGCGGTCAAATTGCGGAAATGCGTACTGGTGAAGGTAAAACTTTAACTGCAACCCTTCCTGCTTACCTAAACGCACTTCCAGGTAAAGGTGTACACGTAGTCACAGTGAACGACTACCTAGCAACGCGTGATGCTGAGACTAACCGTCCACTATTTGAATTCTTAGGTATGACTGTTGGCGTAAACGTGCCAAACATGCCTCCTCAAGCGAAGAAAGAAGCTTACCAAGCTGACATCCTATACGGTACAAACAACGAATTTGGTTTTGACTACCTACGTGACAACATGGCTTTCCGCAATGAAGACCGTGTTCAACGTGAGCGTTTCTTCGCTGTAGTCGATGAGGTGGACTCAATCCTTATCGATGAAGCTCGTACTCCTTTGATCATTTCAGGTCCTGCAGAAGACAGCTCTGATCTATACACTCGTATCAACCTGCTTATTCCACAGCTTCAAAAGCAAGATAAAGAAGATTCTGAAGAATACCGCGGTGACGGTCACTACACAGTAGATGAGAAATCTAAACAGGTTCACCTAACAGAAACGGGCCAAGAATTCGTTGAAGAATTGATGGTGAAAAACGGTCTGATGGAAGAGGGTGATACGCTTTACTCTCCAACGAACATCAGCCTACTGCACCACGTAAACGCAGCGCTTCGCGCACACGTGTTGTTCGAACGCAATGTAGATTACATCGTTAACGAAGACGGTGAAGTTGTAATCGTTGATGAGCACACGGGTCGTACAATGCCGGGTCGTCGTTGGTCTGAAGGTCTTCACCAAGCGGTTGAAGCAAAAGAAGGCGTTAAGATTCAAAACGAAAACCAAACGCTGGCTTCGATTACTTTCCAGAACTACTTCCGTCTATACGAAAAACTGTCAGGCATGACAGGTACAGCGGATACAGAAGCATTCGAATTCCAATCGATTTACGGTCTTGAAACGGTTGTTATCCCAACTAACAAGCCAATGATCCGTAACGATATGCCAGACGTGGTTTACCGTACTGAAGCAGAGAAGTTTGCTGCAATCATCGAAGACATCAAAGAGCGCGTAGAGAAAGGTCAACCATCTCTAGTAGGTACGGTTTCTATCGAGAAATCAGAACTGCTATCGAACGCACTTAAGAAAGCGAAGATTAAGCACAACGTACTGAACGCGAAATTCCACGAACGTGAAGCTGAGATTGTTGCAGAAGCTGGTACACCTGGTGCAGTAACTATCGCAACGAACATGGCAGGTCGTGGTACCGATATCGTGTTGGGTGGTAGCTGGCAAGCGAAAGTGGAAGCACTGCAAGATCCGACTAAAGAACAGATCGACGCGATTAAAGCTGAGTGGAAACAAGTTCATGATCAAGTACTAGAGTCTGGTGGTCTACACATCATCGGTACTGAGCGTCACGAATCTCGTCGTATCGATAACCAGCTACGTGGTCGTTCTGGTCGTCAAGGTGATGCGGGTTCATCTCGTTTCTACCTATCGATGGAAGATTCACTATTGCGTATCTTCACTTCAGACCGTATGGCTAGCCTTATCCAAAGTGGTATGGAAGAAGGTGAAGCAATCGAATCTAAGATGCTGTCTCGTTCAATTGAAAAAGCACAGCGTAAAGTGGAAGGCCGTAACTTCGATATCCGTAAACAGCTTCTTGAATACGATGACGTAGCGAACGATCAACGTAAAGTGGTTTACGAATTGCGTGATGAGCTAATGAGCGTTGACGACATTAGCGATATGATCGAGCAAAACCGTGAAGATGTAATCACTGCGATCATCGACGAATACATTCCACCACAATCTCTAGAAGACATGTGGGATGTGGAAGGTCTACAAGAGCGCTTGAAGGCAGACTTCGATCTAGACGCGCCAATCAAGCAATGGCTTGAAGAAGACGACAAGCTATACGAAGAAGCGCTACGTGAGAAGATCACTAACCTAGCGGTTGAAGTTTACAAAGCGAAAGAAGAAGTGGTTGGCGCACAAGTGCTACGTAACTTCGAAAAATCAGTAATGCTTCAAACGCTAGATACGCTATGGAAAGAGCACCTAGCGGCGATGGATCACCTACGTCAAGGTATTCACCTACGTGGTTACGCGCAGAAGAACCCGAAACAAGAGTACAAGCGTGAGTCGTTTGAACTGTTTGAAGGTCTACTAGAAGCGCTGAAAACAGACGTAATTACTGTTCTATCTCGTGTTCGTGTTCAACAGCAAGAAGAAGTTGAACGTATGGAAGAGCAACGTCGCGCGCAAGCTGAAGAAGCGGCACGTCGTGCACAAGCTCAACACGCGGCAGCACAAAACCCATTGTCTGAAGGCGAAGAGTCTGAAGAAGGCGCTCACCAACCAATGGTTCGTGAAGAACGCAAAGTGGGCCGTAATGAGCCTTGTCCATGTGGCAGTGGCAAAAAGTACAAACAGTGCCACGGTAAAATCGACTAATACAGTCTGAAAACATAAATAAAGAGTCGCTTAGGCGGCTCTTTTTGTATTGATAGATCTAGGAACGAATCTAATGAAAAGAATTCACATTGTTGCGGCGATCATCTTTAACCAAGACAAATCGCAAATCTTCATCACCAAACGTCCAAGCGACAAACACAAGGGCGGTTTTTGGGAGTTCCCTGGTGGTAAAGTTGAACAAGGCGAAACGGTTGAACAAGCGATGGTTCGTGAGCTTGAGGAAGAGATTGGCATTACGGTGACTGAGCAAGCTTTGTTTGAACACTTGGAATACGATTATCCTGATAAGTCCCTGAAGTTTGATTTTATGACAGTATCTCAATTCGATAACCAACCTTATGGTCGCGAAGGCCAAGAAGGTTGTTGGGTGGATATTGCAGCATTGCCTGAGTACGCCTTTCCTGAGGCGAATGTGCCGATTCTGGAACGTGTGGTTAAAGAGTTTTCTTAACCTGCATCTAACTGCCTTGTGGTTAACACGGGATATTGTTAGTTTAAAAAGATACAGCGAAACGAGAGAAGGCGAGGTAAGCCTCGTTTATCCAGAGAAGGAGAGAAAGCGCAATGGTTCGTATTGCAATCGCAGGAGCTGCCGGCCGTATGGGTCGCAATCTAGTTAAAGCATCACATATCAATCCAGAAGCATCCGTTACTGCTGGTTCTGAACGTCCAGAATCGTCTCTAGTTGGTGTTGATGTAGGTGAACTGTGTGGTGAAGGTAAGTTTGATGTCTTTCTGACGGATGATTTAGCCAAGGAAGTCGACAACTTTGACGTTGTAATCGATTTTACTGCTCCAGTGAGCACGTTAGCGAATCTAGAGCTGTGTAAACAACATGGTAAAAGCATTGTCATCGGTACTACGGGCTTTAGTGAAGAAGAACGTGACCTGATTGATGAAGCAGCAAAGCAAATTCCTGTTGTTATGGCTCCGAACTACTCTGTAGGTGTGAACCTAGTCTTTAAGCTTCTTGAAAAAGCAGCCAAAGTGATGGGCGATTACTGTGATATAGAAATCGTAGAAGCGCATCACCGTCATAAAGTTGATGCTCCGTCTGGTACCGCGATTGGTATGGGGGAAGCCATTGCTGGCGCGATGGGTAACAAACTGAGTGACGTTGCGGTATATGCACGTGAAGGTATCACGGGCGAACGTACCAAAGATGAGATCGGTTTTGCGACTATCCGCGCTGGTGATATCGTCGGTGAGCATACTGCAATGTTTGCTGATATCGGTGAGCGTGTCGAAATTACCCACAAAGCAACGGATCGTATGACCTTTGCTAATGGTGCTGTAAAGGCCGCAGTTTGGTTACATTCTAAACCAGCGGGCTTTTATACCATGACCGATGTCCTCGGGTTGAATGAGCTTTAAGTACATAATTATTCGCCGGCGTAAGCCGGCTTTTTTGTATTTGAAGAAAATTATGTAAATGAAATGAGTACGTGCGATGCGCGTGTTATCGATAGTTTGGTTGGTTTTTTGGGTGGTTTAACTGTTTATTTGTGTGTAATGCTCAAAAATGATAGTTGATTTTGCTGGATGAACGTTTGCGCAAAAAACTCGGAAAATTTTGTGATCTGTAATAAGTTCAAATTTGTAAAATTCACAAAAAAGTCATGGCAACTGATGTGTAGGTAAGTAAAACTTACTTTTTTAGGGCTTTTTCTGTTGAAATGCCCTTACTCGCTAGAAAGTACTAATTTATTTTTCAATGTGTGTTGACAGTTTCCAAGTCCGTCTTTAGAATACCGCCAATTTGTCAAAAATACCTGTTTATGTAAATAATCAAGGTAAAGGAAGGCAAATTTGCAGCTTAATTTATTTTTTATGCATTTTTATTCTGGAGGTTGTCTTGGGTAAATTAGCACTGTTAGTCCTAGAAGATGGGACAGTGTTCCGCGGTGTTTCCATTGGAGCAGATGGTATTTCCGTTGGTGAAGTTGTTTTTAATACCTCGATGA
Source organism: Vibrio sp. LB10LO1 (assembly GCF_010092875.1). Lineage (NCBI taxonomy): Bacteria > Pseudomonadati > Pseudomonadota > Gammaproteobacteria > Vibrionales > Vibrionaceae > Vibrio > Vibrio sp. LB10LO1. The sequence goes on along the minus strand of NZ_JAADJW010000006.1, from coordinate 107,800 downwards.
CGGGGTACCAAGAAATTCTCACTGATCCTTCCTATTCTCAACAAATCGTTACTCTTACTTATCCTCACATAGGCAATACCGGAACCAATTCCGAAGACGAAGAATCTTCTTCAATCCACGCACAAGGCCTTGTGATTCGCGATCTCCCTCTTATCGCTTCTAACTTCCGTAATGAACAATCCCTTTCTGATTACCTCAAGTCGCAAAACATCGTCGGCATTGCAGACATCGACACGCGTAAGCTAACTCGTATCCTGCGTGAAAAAGGTGCTCAAAACGGTTGTATCGTAGCTGGTAACAATCTAGACGAAGCTTTGGCACTAGCGAAAGCAAAAGAATTCCCTGGCTTGAAAGGAATGGATCTTGCGAAAGAGGTTACAACAAAAGAAGCGTATCAATGGAAACAAGGTTCGTGGACGCTTGAGGGTGGACTTCCAGAAGCGAAAGACGACAGCGAATTGCCATATCACGTTGTTGCCTACGACTTCGGCGCAAAACGCAACATCCTGCGCATGTTGGTTGACCGAGGCTGCCGCCTAACGGTTGTTCCTGCTGAAACTTCAGCAGAAGAAGTTCTGGCTCTAAACCCAGATGGCGTTTTCCTATCAAACGGCCCTGGTGACCCAGAACCATGTACTTACGCGATTGAAGCGACAAAAGTATTCCTAGAAAAAGGCCTGCCAATCTTTGGTATCTGTCTAGGCCACCAAATCCTTGCGCTAGCATCGGGTGCACAAACAGTGAAAATGAAGTTTGGTCACCACGGCGCAAACCACCCAGTAAAAGATTTGGAGCGTAATGTTGTGATGATTACGTCGCAGAACCACGGTTTTGCAGCAGACGAAGCAACACTACCTGAAAATCTACGTGCTACTCACGTATCGCTATTTGATGGCTCTCTACAAGGTATTCACCGCACAGACAAGCCAGCATTTAGCTTCCAAGGTCACCCTGAAGCGAGCCCAGGTCCACACGACGCGGCACCGCTATTTGACCACTTTATCGAACTAATCAAAAAACACAGCGCTTAATTCGGAGTAGTAGATAATGCCAAAACGTACTGACATTCAAAGTATTCTTATTCTTGGTGCTGGTCCGATTGTTATCGGTCAGGCATGTGAGTTTGACTACTCTGGCGCACAAGCGTGTAAAGCACTGCGTGAAGAGGGTTACCGAGTTATCCTAGTAAACTCTAACCCTGCAACCATCATGACTGACCCAGACATGGCGGATGCAACTTACATCGAGCCAATCCAATGGGAAGTGGTTCGCAACATCATCGCGAAAGAAAAGCCGGATGCAGTACTACCAACAATGGGTGGTCAAACTGCATTGAACTGTGCACTAGACCTAGAGAAGCACGGTGTTCTTGAAGAGTTCGGCGTTGAGATGATTGGTGCGACTGCTGACGCAATCGACAAAGCGGAAGACCGTTCTCGTTTCGATAAAGCGATGAAGTCTATCGGCCTTGAGTGTCCACGTGCAGATACTGCAAAAACGATGGAAGAAGCTTACGCTGTACTCGATATGGTTGGCTTCCCTTGTATCATCCGTCCATCATTTACTATGGGTGGTACTGGTGGTGGTATCGCATACAACAAAGAAGAGTTCGAAGAAATCTGTCGTCGTGGCTTGGACCTATCTCCAACCAACGAACTTCTTATCGATGAATCTCTTATCGGTTGGAAAGAGTACGAGATGGAAGTGGTTCGTGACAAAGCGGACAACTGTATCATCGTATGTGCGATTGAAAACTTTGACCCAATGGGCATCCACACGGGTGACTCAATCACGGTTGCGCCTGCGCAAACACTAACAGACAAAGAATACCAGCTAATGCGTAACGCATCTCTAGCAGTACTGCGTGAGATTGGCGTTGAAACTGGTGGTTCTAACGTACAGTTTGGTATCAACCCGAAAGATGGCCGTATGGTTATCATCGAGATGAACCCACGTGTATCTCGCTCTTCTGCTCTAGCTTCAAAAGCAACAGGTTTCCCAATCGCTAAGATTGCTGCGAAACTGGCAGTTGGCTTTACGCTAGACGAGCTAATGAACGACATTACTGGCGGCGCTACGCCAGCATCATTCGAACCAACAATCGACTACGTAGTAACTAAGATTCCTCGCTTTAACTTCGAGAAATTTGCTGGTGCTAACGACCGTCTAACGACGCAAATGAAGTCAGTTGGTGAGGTAATGGCAATTGGTCGTAACCAACAAGAATCACTACAGAAAGCACTTCGCGGCCTAGAAGTTGGCGCGACAGGCTTTGATGAGATGGTAGACCTAGATGCACCAGACGCACTGACGAAAATCCGCCATGAGCTGAAAGAAGCAGGCGCAGAGCGTATTTGGTACATCGCGGATGCATTCCGTGCGGGTATGTCAGTAGATGGCGTATTCAACCTAACGCAAATCGACCGTTGGTTCCTAGTTCAAATCGAAGACATCGTGAAGCTTGAGCAAGAGCTAAAAGCAAAAGGCTTCGCTGGTCTAAACAAAGAAGAACTTAACAAGCTGAAGCGCAAAGGTTTTGCTGATGCACGTCTATCTAAGATTCTAGGTGTTGCGGAAAGCGAAATCCGTCGTCTACGTGACCAGTACGACATCCACCCAGTGTACAAGCGCGTTGATACGTGTGCGGCTGAGTTCTCTTCTGATACAGCTTACATGTACTCATCTTACGATGACGAGTGTGAAGCGAACCCAACAGACAAAGACAAGATCATGATTCTAGGCGGCGGTCCAAACCGTATCGGCCAAGGTATCGAATTTGACTACTGTTGTGTACACGCATCGCTAGCACTGCGTGAAGATGGCTACGAAACTATCATGGTTAACTGTAACCCTGAGACTGTTTCTACGGACTACGACACGTCTGACCGTCTGTACTTCGAACCAGTAACACTGGAAGACGTACTAGCAATCGCTCGTGTTGAGAAGCCAAAAGGCGTTATCGTTCAGTACGGTGGTCAAACACCACTTAAACTGGCTCGTGCACTTGAAGCGGCTGGCGTGCCAATCATCGGTACTAGCCCAGATGCAATCGACCGTGCAGAAGACCGTGAGCGTTTCCAAGTTGCTGTTGACCGTCTAGGTCTTCTACAGCCAGAAAACGCGACAGTAACGACGATGGAGCAAGCGGTAGAGAAATCTCGTGAAATCGGTTACCCACTGGTTGTACGTCCTTCTTACGTACTTGGTGGTCGTGCGATGGAAATCGTATACGATGAGCAAGACCTACGTCGCTACTTCAACGAAGCAGTAAGCGTATCAAACGAATCTCCAGTTCTACTAGATAGCTTCCTAGACGACGCAGTTGAAGTCGATATCGATGCTATCTGTGACGGTGAGCGTGTGGTTATCGGCGGTATCATGGAGCACATCGAACAAGCGGGTGTTCACTCTGGTGACTCAGCATGTTCTCTTCCTGCATACACGCTAAGCCAAGAAATCCAAGACGTAATGCGCGAGCAAGTTGAAAAGCTAGCGTTCGAGTTGGGTGTTCGTGGTCTGATGAACACGCAGTTCGCGGTTAAGAACAACCAAGTATACCTAATCGAGGTGAACCCTCGTGCAGCGCGTACAGTACCGTTCGTATCTAAAGCGACAGGTGCACCAATCGCTAAGATTGCTGCGCGTGTAATGGCGGGTCAATCGCTTGAAGCTCAAGGATTTACGAAAGAAATCATCCCACCTTACTACTCAGTGAAAGAAGTTGTACTTCCATTCAACAAGTTCCCTGGTGTTGACCCACTGTTAGGCCCAGAAATGCGCTCTACTGGTGAGGTTATGGGTGTTGGTGCTACGTTTGCAGAAGCTTACGCGAAAGCAGAATTGGGTTGTGGCAACATTTACCCAGAAGGTGGTCGTGCACTACTGTCTGTTCGTGCAGGTGACAAAGAGCGCGTTGTAGACCTAGCGTCTAAGTTGACAAAACTTGGTTACCAGTTGGATGCAACACACGGTACCGCTGTCATTCTTGGTGAAGCGGGTATTAACCCACGTCTAGTAAACAAAGTACACGAAGGTCGCCCTCACATTCTTGACCGTATCAAGAACAACGAGTACACCTACATCGTAAACACGGCTGCTGGTCGTCAAGCGATTGAAGACTCTAAAGTTCTGCGTCGCGGCGCACTGGCTGAGAAAGTGAACTACACGACAACGCTAAACGCTGCATTCGCAACTTGTATGGCACATACGGCAGATGCGAAGAGCACAGTAACTTCGGTTCAAGAGCTACACGCAAAAGTGAAAGCTAGCCTAGAAGCGTAATAGATAAAAATCAGTAAGCCCGAAAAATAGGGCTTATATGACAACCTCATTGCCCGCTCATTTGAGCGGGCTTTTTTTGTCTTTAAGGTTTCTTAAAATGGAGAGAATTGAAATGCGCTAAGAAAGCTTGGTAGAGCGGACTTTTGTATAGCATCAAACTGATAACTGAAAGTAACGTCCCTAAAGATGAAGCAATAGTACTGCCATTTGTAATAACAAAATTAGCGCTGCAAGTAACCAGAATAAATGCAATGGTGAGCAAGTTTACTTTCGCTGCAATACTCAAGCCCTTACTTATCGTCAGAATGTTTGGCACACATATTACTGCTGCAGTTATGGTACCGAAGAGAATGAAATAAGTATCGAGTTCCATTTGTTGAGTGATAGAAAACCACTCATTCCAGATGCTTAGGCTTATTGCTAGACCAATGATCAAGCATAGATATAAAGCTACAGGGAGAACCATTTTAGTCATGTGACTCTCTTTAATTTTTAAACTGAAATTCGGTATGTGTCCGACACTACGAAGTAATTCATAATTAGATCAGTGCTCCACATGCTGAGCTCTATCAGTGTGTAGTTATAAAAAACTCTACTTACTTATTTATTTTGTATGCTCTTTTTTCCAGTAAAATATTGTAAGTCGATTCGTCTTTGCTAAATGTATAGTTATTAGACTTAGCAAATACATCAGCTAAGATAGTTGCAGGGTATAATGATAAAAAAGTAGTTATGGAGAGTGCTAAAAAAATCTTACTTGATTTTTTGAATTGGCTCTTAGTTACAAAGTTATTTGATATAATTGAGATAACAAGTATTCTCAAGCATTCAAAAAGAATGAAACTCGCTCCAAGCATATATACATATACTTGATCAAAAGTTGCTATTTCACTTTTAGTGGTTATATTGTCATAGAAGCCACTTATTCCTTTTAGTGAGTATATAAATAGAGAGGTTGATGATATGAGTAAGAATATCAAGTAGAACAATGCTTGTTTTCTATCGTAGTTACCATGCGTCATCATAGTAGTCCTTTGCTCATGTTTTGAGAAAATACCATTGAATGAGCTCTTCTGATAGTTTCGTTGTGTTCTTCTTCTATGTCACTTTTTATGCTTCTATTTATGCTCTCTATATGGTTGTCAATAGAACGAATTAGCTTTTGAGTTAAGCCTTTATCCTGATCTTCCTTATTTAGATAAAGGCCAACAGCGCTACTTATTACAATGGCTGCAAGAATAGGTCCAGCACTTAAAGTCACAGTTACACCAGCAACAGAAGCCGCAAAATTAACAAATATGGCAGCGGCAGCTGATGAAAGTCCAACCTTAATTATATCACTCGCTATAGTTCCTAATAGCTTCGAAAGAGTCTGCTTATCACCTAAGAAGTAATCAACAACTCTGTATGAGCTCAAAAGGATTATCGTGATAACACCACCACTTTTTATCGAGTTAAGAGCAGCTTCAGGCCCAACTGCAAATTTTGCAACTGTTGGTGTAGGTAATAATTTAGCAACTCCTTTTATCTTGACTTTGATAGCTGGTGAGCCTGTCACTATAATGTGCGGTGCTCCAGAGTAGTTCTTGACAACTATCGTACTATTATTCCCGTACAAGTAATTTGCTAGGGTAGATATGAATACTAGGTCTTGCCCTGTAGCAAAATATCCAGCTGAGTTTTCAAACGTTGATTTAATGTTTTCCCAACGAGTTAGCCTTATTTTGTCTTTGATATAATGTTTAACTATGATATCGAAACTATCTAAAGAAAAAATAACGACTTCTTTGTCACTTCTTTTTCTCTCACTTAGAGGATAAGCGCTATTGTATGAAGCTGTACTTCGACTGTTGCTGTGTTTTAGTGGGTAACTACTCATTAGTTGGTTTGCATCCTGCATTCGTTGTTTCTAAAGAATGATGATATAGAACAATGTTAAGCATCTAGTTTTATACCTTTGCTTCGGTTCATCTTCTCAAGTTTGGGATTGTTTTTGCGACGGTACTCTAAACTTCATTTTTTCATTCGTGTTTTTGAGTTGCTTTTTCTAACCGTGCTCTAATTGATGAAAATATGGAATAGGTTAGTGTCTTGAGTTTCCTTTTGTGCGTTTGCTTGGCAGTGCTATCGTTGCCTCATCTTAGTTACAAATATTTACAAGGACGCACAAGTGGAAGTTACGTTCGAAATCTTAATTGCCCTGTTTTTTGTCGCATCCGCTGCGGGATTTATTGATGCGATGGCGGGAGGTGGTGGTCTCTTGACGCTGCCTGCTTTGTTGGCCGCAGGCTTAAGTCCTACTCAGGCATTGGCGACCAACAAACTCCAAAGCTCGTTTGGAAGCTTTTCTGCCAGTTGGTACTTTGTGCGTAATGGCATTGTTAGCCTTAAAGAGATGCGCTTAGCGATTCTATGCACCTTTATTGGTTCCGCTATTGGCGCAGAGGCTGTGCAGTTTATTGATGCCGGTGTGCTCACTAGTCTTATCCCTGTCTTGCTGATCGCGATCTCACTCTATTTTTTGCTCTCTTCAACTTCGAAAGCCGCGGAAGGGGAGCCAAAGCTCTCTGAAGCGATGTTCGCTTTGTGCGTCGGTGGCGGCGTGGGCTTTTACGATGGCTTTTTTGGTCCAGGTACTGGCTCTATCTTTGCGCTTTGCTTTGTCGCACTTGGTCACTTCTCGTTGGTTGATGCGACCGCTCGTACTAAGATTCTAAACTTCACCTCAAATATCGCGGCTCTGCTGTTCTTTATTCTTGCTGGCTTGCCTGTGTGGGAAATCGGTCTGACCATGGCTGTGGGAGGCTTTATTGGTGCTCAGCTTGGTGCCAAAGTAGTGGTGACCAAAGGCCAAAAGTGGATTCGACCTTTAGTTATAACTATGTCAATGCTGATGGCGGCGAAACTTCTTTGGCAACAACATCAACAATGGCTTCTATCACTGTTTTAACTCGTTCATTACGATAGGCGTTGTGGCGTAGGCAGATGTGTATTGGACGAATCAAGGGGGCGAGTTCCTCGAAGTTGTAACAGTACTCCTCCGCTATATTCAGTGTTTTAATGATCGATCTTGGAATTAGAGCTGGCGCCATACCACCTAACGCTAATTGTGCTGCTGCCGTGTACGAATCCATTTCCATTAAAGGCTGGATATTGTGTTTAGAGAGCACGGCCTGCTGATAAGTGTTGGCTGGATTATTTAAGTCATTGGTCAGAATTGCTTTTGGCATCTTTGTGAGCTCATGCCTGCTTATGATAGAGAAAGGCTCATCTGCTAGATGATAACTCATCAAACCATGATGAGGAGGTAAGTAACCCGCGCAGAATCCAAGAGTGGCTTTGCCTGATTTTACGTTTTCTACGATTCGTGGCGTATGGTTGGTTGAAATTCTTAGGTATGGATCTTGGGCTAAGCGCTCTTCCATGATCAAACTGAGGTAACCTGCTACCAACGTTTCCGAACAGTCCATTTTTATCAATGACGAATCTTCGAGCTCTTGTTGGTCATGTATCTGACCACGCAACTCATTAAATGTAGGCTCGATAGTGCTTATTAGTGCTATAGCATCTGAAGTGAGCTTTATATGGCGACCACTTGGTTCTATCAACTTCTTCCCTAGTTTTTTTTCTAGGTTCGCAATCCGTTTGCTGACTGCTGATTGACTGATGTAAAGCTGACTTCCAGTACGACTCATGGTCTTTTCTTTACTCAATACCAAGAGTGTTTCGATACCTTCCAGTAACATGTCTATCCATGAATGTTGGGAATAATAGGCCTAATATAGCCAAGCTTGAGATGAGAAGCGACAGGTGATTTTCCAAACAAAAAGAGCCGACGTTTCAGTCGGCTCTTTTGCGTAAATTGATTGGTATCGATCAGCGATTGATAGCAAAGGTTGGCAGTGACAAGTGCCAGCGAATCGCACCAAGTCGAATAATCAAGGTTGAGATGACACCTGCGAGTAGGGCGACTGAATGGTCGTGTCCCATACTCAATGCCGTTGTATGGAAAATTCCGCCTATGATACATGCGGTCGCATAGACTTCACTTCGCAGTACCATGGGTACCTCGCGAGCCAGCACATCACGAATAATACCGCCACCACAGCCAGTAATGACGCCCATGATCACCGCTACCATGCCTGATGCATTGTAGGCTAGGGCTTTCTCGACACCGATACCGACGAATACCGCCAAGCCAATAGCATCGCATACAGGAAGCACCCACCAGGGCAAGCGCTTAGGGCGACGAATGAGAATCATCGTGAGCAAACAAGTGATGAAAATTACCCAAAGATAAGTGGTGTCAGTGATCCAGAAGACCGGGGTTGCCCCGAGCGCCATATCACGAATAGTGCCGCCGCCAATAGCTGTCACACTACCGAGTACGATCACACCGAAAGGATCCATCTTTAATCGGCCTGCGAGTAAAACGCCAGAAACCGCAAAGACAGCAGTACCGAATAAATCGATCATATAAAGCAGCATGGAGTCCATGTTACTTGGTACCTTTTAAACAAATTGTGGGGGAACAGAAATGGGACGGAAATTGTACGGGATTTCCAACGAAAACGTTAGCGTTTTTGCCGAACGGTTTCAAAGTGTTCACACACCTCTGTGATCGCGTTTAAGGTTCTTGAGGTTGGGCGGTTGATCCAATCTGAATTGAGTGACCAAACATGGTTGTTCTTTAATGCTGGGATGTCGTTTTTCCACTCAGCCCAAATGCCATCATTACTCATGGCATGGCGAGAGGTAAACAGGACTTCGGGTTGGCGAGTAATCACTTGCTCGATGCTGACTTGTGGGTAAGGGGCACTGCCTTTAGCAAAGATATTCTCACCACCACAGAAGGTGAAGACTTCACTTGGCCAGTTCTTACCCGCAACGGTGATGATCGGCTTCTCGCTTAATTGATAGAAGTAACTGACTTTATCCCCGGTATTGTATTTTTCTTTTAACGCTTCTAACTGCGCGCGGAATTCTGCGGCGGCTTTTTGCCCAACTTCTGGCTTCTCACTGTACTGGCTAAGTTGCTCAATGTTCGTAGCGATGTCTTCTAACGTTCCAGTAGTTGAGTAGTAGATAGGAATGCCAAACTGCTTGAGCTTTTCAAGTTCTTTGGCTGGATTACCTGCAGGCCAAGCGATAACTAAATCGGGTTGAAGGGCAATGATGCGCTCTAACTTGATGCCTTGATAGTTTGATACTTTCTCTAAATCTTTAGCTTGCTCGGGGTAGTCACTCATCTCGCTGACGGCAATCAGTTTGTCACCAAGACCTGCAGCATAGGCGATTTCTGTTGAGTGTGGTGCCAGGCTGATGACGCGTTGAACTGGTTCATTGGCAAAAGAAGCAGCAGAGAAGATAAGAGGAAGAGCAAAGCAAAGTTTGTTCATCATAGTCCTTGATAAATGAGTCCGAGAATCAGGCTTTGGATAATGATCCAAGCAAAAATACGCCATACAATGAGGGTTTGGATTTGTGCCAAATGAATAGCAGATGGCGCTATACGACCACCAATTTTCGCTCGTTCAGCTCGTTGACCTTGGTACAGCGCTGGGCCGCCAAGTGACAATTGAAGCTTGTTACCAATCGAGCACAACAACCAAGCAGGCCCTGGAAGTGGCCAAGACTTCGCTTGTTGAAGCATGGCAGTCGAAACACTCGATAGGTTTTTACCCGTGCTAATGAAGACGGCAAATAAGCGTAAAGGAACAATCTCCAATGCAGCCGTTAGCTGAATAGCAGGCTTACCAAAAGGTGAATACTGACGGCGACTTGGGGACCAAGCACGAGCGAGCTCTGCCGTTAGGCGATACATTAATGCGCCAATTCCACCAGTCAATCCATACCAGAACAACACGCACACAACGTTACGTCCGTAGCCCATGATGATGGTCTCTGCGCCTGCTTTACCAATGCCAAGCAGTGACAAGCTCTCGGTATCTCGATTAAGGTAAGGCTTGAGTAGTGCTCGGCACTGCACTTTGTTCTCATTCGACATCGCGGTGACTAGTTGTTTAGCAAGTGACTCGTTGTTCCGCCAGTCAAGAGCAATCAGCAGTAATGCCAACTCAAATAAGGGCGCTTGCCAAACTAAGGGCTTCATCGCGAGCAGTAATATCAAGCAGGGTACAAGCATAAGAAGCAGTGCGAGTCCGCCAGAGAGAATGCTTTGTGAGTAGCTGTGGTTGTTATTAACTTTGTTCGCCAGTTGTTCTGCGAATTTATGCCACAACGTTACAGGATGAGCTGCGTGAGGAATGGGGATTAATAAGTGGAATAGTAATGCGCCCCACATGACGAGGAGCGCACCATTGGCATAGAGCTGTTGAAATATTTCTTCCATGAAATTCTGGGGACTTACTTAGTCAGTTCCAACATTTTGCATACCATTTCTGAAGAGCTTTTCGCTGCTAGCGGTAGGAACTCTTCGAAGCTCATTGGTGATTCTTTGTCTGCTACGTCAGAGATAGCACGAACAACAACAAACGGTGTGTTGAATTGGTGGCAAGTTTGAGCGATAGCAGATGCTTCCATTTCTACAGCGATAACTGAAGGGAAGTGTTTACGGATAAACTCTTGGCGTTCTGCTGTGCAAACAAAAGCATCACCAGTACAGATCAGGCCGCGAACGGCGTGAGTGTTTTCCATCTGAGCCAGTGCTTTTTCAGCAAGGTCCATTAACTTCTCATCCGCTTTGAATGCCGCTGGTTGGCCTGCCATTTGACCCATTTCGTAGCCAAACGCAGTTACGTCTGCATCGTGGTGACGAACTTCTGTTGAGATTACAACGTCGCCTAGGTTTAGGCTTGAATCGAAGCCACCCGCAGAGCCAGTGTTGATAACCACATCTGGTTGGTACTCGTCTAGCAGAATAGTTGTGCCTACTGCAGCCGCTACTTTACCGATGCCAGATTGAAGCAGTACCACATCAACGTCGTTAATCTGACCAGAGAAAAACGTACAACCTGCTTTGCTTACTGTTTGGCAGTTTGTCATTGCTTCTTTCAGGATGGTGACTTCTTGTTCCATCGCACCGATGATACCAACTTTCATAACACTCTCTTTCGATAAAAATTTAAGTTGGCGAGAGTATACCACTCTGCACCAATATGTGGTCGTTATTTGATTAACTCAGCATTCGCCAACAGTGAACGTAATTGTTCAGCACGCTTACGGTTCACGCCAAAGTCTGAATAGCCAACGCGAGATTCAGAACGAACAGTAAGCTGGTCGCCTTCGATCTTAAGCTCTAAATCGTCCACAAAGCGCATTATTTTAGATGTGCATTCGATACGTAGATAATTGCCTTCTTTAACGGCTGTCTTCGCGCCTGGCAGTTCAAGCGCCACTTGCTCAATTGCATCGATGTTCGTGGATTCGGTTAGGGTGAATGGTGTTAGGTTGTATTCTTCACGCGTGTCTTGGGTGGAGACGCAGTTTGGTTTGTCACCACAAGGTGATTGCGAACGATCCGTCATGGTTGTGACTCCTTGGCTACAAGCGGTTAAGCCGAGCAAAGTAATGGAAAGGAGAGCGGCTTTTTTCATTGGTTTTATCCCTTATCTTAGGAATTTAATTATATGTAATAAAAGAAAAAAGGATCCAATAGTAGGATCCTTTTTGAGACGTTAACAGTGATTAAACTTCAAGGTAATCGAGAATACCTTCTGCGGCTTTTCGACCTTCATCAATTGCGGTCACTACCAGATCTGAGCCTCGAACCGCATCGCCACCAGCGAAGATCTTTTTGTTGCTGGTCTGGAATTGGAACTCTTGTTTCGCAGGAGCTTTGATACGGCCCCATTGGTCCAACTCGACATCAAACGGCGCCAACCAATCCATTTTGTGTGGTTGGAAGCCAAACGCCATGATAACGACGTCTGCTGGTAGAACGTGCTCACTGCCTTCGACGGGTTCTGGACGGCGACGACCCGCTTCATCAGGCTCGCCAAGGGCAGTTTTCACCACTTTGACCCCCGAGACCTTACCTGACGAATCGACTTCAATTCCTAAAGGCTGGAGGTTGAACATAAACTTCACGCCTTCTTCTTTGGCGTTTTTCACCTCGCGGCGAGAGCCGGGCATATTGGCTTCATCACGACGGTAAGCACATACCACGTTTGACGCGCCTTGGCGGATAGAGGTACGAACACAGTCCATTGCGGTATCACCACCACCAAGTACGACGACGCGTTGTTTTGCCATGTCGATAAAAGGTTTGTCGTGCTCAAAGCCCATGACCTTGTAAGTATTTGAAATCAAGAATGGCAGAGCATCGTAAACGCCCGGCGCACCTTCATTTTCTAGTCCCGCACGCATGTACTTGTAAGTACCAACACCCAAAAAGACGGCATCGTACTCATCAAGTAGCTCTTGCATCTGTACATCTTTACCTACTTCGACATTCATCTGGAACTCTACGCCCATCTCGGTGAAGACGCGACGGCGGTTTTCCATTACGCCTTTTTCAAGCTTGAACGAAGGGATACCGAAGGTCAGTAGGCCTCCAATTTCAGGATAGCGGTCAAATACGACAGGTTTCACGCCATTGCGCACTAGGATATCAGCGGCTGCCAAGCCTGCAGGGCCTGCACCAATGATAGCAACCTTTTTATCGGTCCACTCCACCTTGGACATGTCAGGCTTCCAGCCCATTTCAAAGGCTTTGTCGGTAATGTATTTTTCAACGTTACCTATAGTGACTGCACCAAAGTCCTCATTGAGAGTACAAGAGCCCTCGCATAGACGATCTTGCGGACATACTCGGCCACAAACTTCAGGCAAGCTGTTGGTTTGGTGTGATAGCTCAACGGCTTCGAGGATACGACCTTCATTGGCTAGCTTTAACCATTGTGGGATGTAGTTGTGTACTGGGCACTTCCATTCACAATATGGGTTACCACAATCTAAGCAGCGATCCGCCTGCGCAGTCGCTTGTTGCTTGGTAAATGGTTCATAGATTTCAACGAATTCGATCTTACGCACTTTGATAGGTTTCTTCGCAGGATCTACGCGTTGAACATCGATAAATTGATAAACGTTCTGACTCATGATTCAAACATCCTCCATGATTACTGGGCTTGAACGCGCAGTTCTGCGGCACTGCGACTCTGGTGGCCAAGTAGCGTGCGCAAGTCCGCCGCTTGTGGTTTCACCAAGTAGAACTTTGGAATCCATTCATCAAAGTTCGCCAAGATATCTTCTGCGTGGCTAGAGCCGGTTTCTTCAAGATGTTCGGCAATAAGACCACGTAAGTGCTCTTGGTGGATATAGAGATCTGACAGAGATATCGCTTCAACCGATTCGTTGTTCACGCGACCTTGGAAATCTTGGTTCTCATCCAATACGTAAGCAAAACCGCCAGTCATGCCTGCGCCAAAGTTCACGCCTGTCGCGCCAAGAATGGCAACAATACCGCCGGTCATGTATTCACAAGCGTTATCGCCAGCGCCTTCGATGACGGCAATCGTACCTGAGTTACGTACGCCAAAACGCTCACCTGCTTTACCTGCCGCAAACAGCTTACCGCCGGTCGCGCCGTACAAACAGGTGTTACCAATGATGGTCGCTTCATTACACTTAAATGCAGTGCCAAGGTGAGGTTTGATAACCACCTTACCGCCAGCCATGCCTTTACCTACGTAGTCGTTTGCATCGCCAGTGAGGTAAAGCTCTACACCACCCGCATTCCAAACGCCAAATGACTGACCAGCAGTGCCATCCAAGTGCAGTTTGATTGGCGTTGCTGCCATGCCTTGGTTGCCGTAACGCTGAGCGATTTCACCTGATAGGCGAGCACCCACAGAGCGATCAGTGTTGATCACGTTGTAGAAGAAGCTAGCAGATTGACGTTTTTCAACCGCTTGTAGTGCATCTTCGATGATCTTGTTGTTTAGCTCTGCTTTATCAAATGGTGTATTTGGTTGTGTCCAGTAAAGAGGGTGTCCTTCTGGAGAGACTGGTGCTTCAAGGATATTCGACAAATCCAGCTTGGTTTGTTTTGCTGTCAGACCTTCAACGGTTTCCAACAAATCGGTACGACCAATCAAGTCAGTCAGTTTTTCAACACCAAGTTCAGCGAGCAATCCGCGCACTTCGTCCGCCAGACCGATGAAGTAGTTCATCACCATTTCCGGTAGGCCTTTGAAGTACTCTTTACGCAATGTCTCGTCTTGAGTCGCAACGCCAGTAGCACAGTTGTTGAGGTGACAAATACGTAGGAATTTACAACCCATTGCCACCATTGGCGCAGTACCAAAACCGAAGCTTTCCGCACCGAGAATCGCCGCTTTCACCACGTCTAGACCCGTTTTTAGACCACCATCTACCTGTAGACGTATCTTATGGCGTAGACCATTGGCAACCAGTGCTTGTTGGGTCTCTGCCAGTCCCAATTCCCAAGGGCTACCTGCGTATTTCACTGAGGTTAGTGGGCTTGCTGCAGTACCACCGTCGTAACCCGAGATGGTAATGAGATCAGCGTAAGCTTTCGCGACACCTGTTGCGATGGTGCCGACGCCTGGTTCAGAAACTAACTTCACCGAAACCAGCGCATTTGGATTGACTTGTTTTAGGTCGAAGATCAGCTGGGCTAAATCTTCAATCGAATAAATATCGTGGTGTGGAGGAGGGGAAATCAGAGTCACCCCCTGTACCGAATAACGCAGTTTTGCAATTTCTGCGGTGACTTTGTGTCCCGGTAACTGACCACCTTCGCCCGGCTTCGCACCCTGTGCGACCTTGATCTGCAGTACGTCCGCATTGGTTAGATAGTGAGGGGTAACACCAAATCGACCTGAAGCAATCTGCTTGATGCGCGAGTTACGCTCTGTACCGAAGCGACGTGGATCTTCACCGCCTTCACCCGAGTTAGAGTAGCCACCAAGGCGGTTCATCGCTGTTGCAAGTGCTTCGTGTGCTTCTGGGCTAAGTGCACCAATGGACATTGCCGCCGAGTCAAAGCGTTTGAAGAGTTCTGTGCTTGGCTCGATTTGGTCAAGTGGTAATGGGGAATCTGATTTTTTCAGCGCCATTAAGTCACGCAGCATGGCAACAGGACGTTGGTTCACCTGTTTAGCAAAGCTCTGATAATCGTTACTTTCGCCTGATTTAACCGCAGTTTGCAGTGTGCCAACCACGTCCGGGTTGTAGGCGTGATATTCACCACCGTGGACATATTTCAATAAACCACCATGCTCGATAGCTTTACGTTTCGCCCAAGCTTTACGAGAAAGGTTGTACAAATCTTGTTGGAAGTCGTCGAAGTTCGCGCCTTCAATACGAGTCGTCACGCCTTTAAAGCACAAATCGACGACTTCTTGGCTCAGGCCAACTGCTTCAAACAGTTGCGAGCAACGGTAAGAGGCGATGGTAGAAATCCCCATTTTCGACATGATCTTGTACAGACCCTTGTTGATGCCGTATTGGTAGTTTTGCATCACATCGCGATAGTCTTTTTCTAGCGCTTTATCATCAATCAGTTTGCCTAGCGCTTCATAAGCTAGGTATGGGTAAACTGCAGTGGCGCCAAAGCCAAGCAAGACAGCAAATTGGTGTGGGTCACGTGCAGTTGCTGTCTCGACAACAATGTTGGCATCACAACGTAAGTTGGCATCGATCAAGCGAGTTTGAACCGCACCGACCGCCATTGCTGCAGGAATTGGCAACTTGCCTTTGACTAAAGCGCGATCTGAAAGCACCACTAGAACCGTGCCTTCACGCACCACTTGTTCTGCTTGCTCACACAGATCATCAATGGCTTGTTTGAGATCTTTCTGTTGTGGGTCGTAGTTGATGTCGAGAATGGTATTACGGTAGTGATCGTCACCAAGCTCAAGCAATTGCTGCATGTCTGAGTAAAGTAACACTGGCGAATCGAAGGTGACTCGGTAGGCGTGGCCATCGGTTTCACAGAAGACGTTCATCTCCTGACCAATACTGGTCGCTAGTGACATTACGTGTTTCTCACGCAATGGATCGATTGGCGGGTTGGTTACCTGAGCGAACTTCTGACGGAAGTAATCAGTCACCAAGCGCTCTTTCGACGATAAGACGGCCATCGGGGTGTCATCACCCATGGAGCCGACCGCTTCTTGGCCCATATCACCAAGAACACGCAGTACTTGATCGACCTCTTCATTGCTCATAGCAAATTGCTTTTGATAAGTCTTGAGTAAGTCTTCATCAAAGCTGCGCTCACCCACTTGATCTTCAGGTAGCTGAGCAAAAGGAGTGAGTTTGCGAACGTTGTTTTCCATCCATTCGCGGTAAGGGTGGCGAGATTTCAAATCGTTATCGATCTCGCTAGACTGCCAAAGCTTACCTTTACGAGTATCGACAACCAGCAGTTCACCCGGACCAACACGGCCTTTCTCGGCAACTTCATCGGGAGCGTAATCCCAAATCCCTACTTCTGATGCCAGGGTGATAAATTTGTCTTTAGTAATCACATAACGTGCAGGGCGTAGACCATTACGGTCTAGGTTACAGGCAGCGTAACGGCCGTCGGACAATACGATACCTGCCGGACCATCCCATGGCTCCATGTGCTTGGAGTTGAAGTCGTAAAACGCTCGCAGATCCGGGTCCATGTCTGGGTGGTTTTGCCATGCTGGTGGCACAAGCATACGCATGGCACGGAAGATATCCATACCGCCAGAAAGGAATAGATCCAACATATTATCTAAGCTGGAAGAATCTGAACCTGTCTCGTTCACAAACGGTGCTGCGGTTTGTAGGTCCGGCAGTAGCGGTGACGAGAACTTGTAAGCACGCGCTCGCGCCCACTGTCTGTTACCTTCGATAGTGTTGATCTCACCATTATGTGCAAGGTAACGGAACGGTTGAGCCAGAGGCCAACGCGGTTGAGTGTTGGTAGAAAAACGCTGGTGGAACAGGCAGATAGCGGATTCCATGCGTAGATCAGCAAGATCAAGATAGAAGCGCGGTAAGTCCGCAGGCATGCACAAGCCTTTGTACACCAAAACTTGTGTCGACAAGCTACAGATGTAGAAGTCAGGATCTTCGGTGATTTGTTTCTCGATGCGACGGCGTGCAATATAGAGGCGACGCTCAATGTCACGCTCGCGCCAACCTGCCGGAGCAGAGATAAAGACTTGCTGAATGTCTGGAAGTGAATCGGCGGCGATTGGGCCGAGTACTTCTGAATTGGTTGGTACTTCACGCCACCCAGCTACCGTCAGAGTCTCTTGTGCGAGCTCTTTGTTGATGATGTCTTTGGCGAGTTGGGCTTTCACCGGATCTTGGTTGAAGAAAATCATCCCAACGGCGTATTGCTTGCCAAGGTTGAAGCCATTTTCTTCGGCGATAAGGCGTAAATAGGAATCGGGCTTTTGTAGAAGAAGACCACAACCATCACCGGTTTTTCCATCGGCGGCGATGCCACCACGGTGGGTCATGCGATCAAGTGCAGAAATTGCTGTACGTACCAGCTTGTGACTTTGCTCGCCTTCCATGTGCGCGATCAAGCCAAATCCACAGTTGTCTTTCTCAAGACTTGGATCATAAAGAGCCATTGCAATTCTCCCTTTGCTTATCTGTCATCCCGACAGATATATCAACACTGCTCAAGTTGATAATGATGACTAACTATGCGTCACTTTCTAAGTTTTATGTATATCTATTCAATAAAATTCGTCAAATATCTTAACAAAAATTGTGTGTTTTATTTTCACCAACTTCACAAGCTATAGCTTATTGTAAAAAAGGTCAAGTTATTAGTGAATCATCGCGTGAATATGCGATTTACCATTTAAATGGCTGAAATAGTTCAAGAAAAACAGTGAGATAGAAAAATGATTGTTACAAAAAAGTAACATTTGATTCTGGAGGGAATAAAAAAGACCAGCACAAAATGCTGGTCAAAATAAAAAGATTGGAAGGAACTGTTTTCTTTCCTGACAACCAGCCATCTATAGTACTGATGGCTGGATTTATGCTCCGAAAAGAGGAAGTGAGCGCACTCCCTTTAAGCTGAAAGCATCAGTGAATCTGCTTTTGCTTCTAGGTTCGTGCCACCCATTAGGTAATCATCGATAGCACGGGCACATTCGCGGCCTTCATTGATACAACGAACCACCAAAGATTGGCCTGTTCGCATATCACCGGCAGCAAATACACCTTCTTGGTTAGTAGCAAAACCTTGAGTTGCTACGTTACCGCGATCATCTAGTGCGATATCCAATTGAGCAAGTACACCTGTTGGTTCTGGGTGCAGGAAGCCCATCGCTAGGAATGCCATATCACATGGAATCACACGCTCGCTACCTTCTACTTCTTTGAAGCTTGGGCGCTCGCCTGGTTTCGCATCTTGCCAAACGATATCAGCTAAACGAAGGCCTGTAACTTCACCTTTGTCATTGCCGATGAACTCTTTGGTTAGGATGTTCCAGTGACGATCAACACCTTCTTCATGAGACGTCGAAGTACGTAGGATCATCGGGTACTGTGGCCATGGCATATTGGCAGGGCGTTTCTCTGGTGGAATCGGCATGATTTCAACCTGAGTGATGCTTGCTGCGCCATGTCGGTTTGAGGTACCTACACAGTCAGAACCCGTATCACCACCACCGATAACGACAACATGTTTACCCGCGGCGTGAAGTTCTTCACCTTTAAGATCCATGTCGTTGGCACGGCGGTTGTTTTGACCTAGGAATTCCATTGCGAAGTGAACGCCTTTTAGTTCACGACCCGGAACTGGCAAATCACGAGGAACGGTTGAACCACCCGTTAGTAGAACCACATCGAATTCTTGACGAAGTTGCTGAGCATTCACATCAACACCAACGTGTTGGTTAACTTTGAATTCAATACCCGCTTCTGCCATTAGGTTGATCTTACGATCAATCACGTCCATACCCAGTTTGAAATCTGGGATACCAAAACGTAGTAGACCGCCTACTTTCTCGTCTCGCTCGAATACTGTCACAGTATGACCGGCGCCGTTTAGCTGCTCAGCAGCCGCAAGGCCAGCAGGGCCCGAACCGATGATCGCAACGGTTTTGCCAGTGCGAGAACGTGGTGTTTTTGGTTTGGCGTACCCTTCACGATACGCTGTTTCTACGATGGTTTTCTCGATATTACAGATAGTGATTGGATCTTGGTTGATGCCAAGTACACAAGCACTTTCACATGGAGCAGGGCAAACACGACCAGTGAACTCTGGGAAGTTATTGGTTGAGCTTAGAATGTTCCAAGCTTCTTCCCAGCTATCACGATAAACCGCATCGTTAAACTCTGGGATGATGTTACCGATAGGGCAGCCGTTATGACAAAACGGCACACCACAATCCATACAACGAGAAGCTTGAGTATTGATCTTGTCACCAAACTCCTCGTTCAGAACGAACTCTTTGTTGTTCTTGATGCGTTCAGCTGGGTCGATCTTCTGTGGTAGTTCACGACCATGCTCTAAAAATCCAGTAGGCTTACCCATTATACGGCCTCCACTTGAGTTTCGTTTCCTTGAGACTGTGCTTCAGCTTTACGCTTTTGAAGAACCGCTTTGTAGTCACGCGGCATTACCTTAACCATAGAGGCAAGGCTAGCTTCAAAGTTGTCTAGGAAAGACTGAGCGACTTCACTTCCTGTGAATTGAACATGCTTAGTTAGCATGTCGAGTAATAGATCTCTGTCTTCTTGCTCGATTGGATCTAGGTCTACTAGCTCTGGGTTCAGTTTTGACTCAAAGTCACCTGATTTATCCCAGACGTAAGCCACGCCACCACTCATACCTGCGGCAAAGTTACGACCTGTTGAACCAAGGATGATGGCTGCACCGCCAGTCATGTATTCACAACCGTGGTCACCGACGCCTTCTACTACTACTTTCGCGCCTGAGTTACGAACACAGAAACGTTCACCAGCCATACCGCGAATGAAAGACTCACCCGAAGTTGCACCGTAGAAACACACGTTACCAACCACGATGTTGTCTTCCGCGACAATGCTTGATTTCGCATCTGGATAAAGTACTAAGGTACCGCCAGATAAGCCTTTACCCCAGTAGTCGTTCGCGTCGCCTTCCACTTCAAACTTCACGCCCTTAGCGAGGAATGCACCGAATGACTGACCCGCAGAACCTTTGAACTTCACGTTCATTGGCTGAGGTAGACCGGCATCTTTGTACACTTTCGAGATTTCGTTCGACAACATGGTACCTGCAGAGCGGTCCGTGTTAACGATAGGGAACTCGGCATTCACCGCTTCGCCTTTCTCGAGTGCAGGAATCGCTGCTTGAATCAGCTTACGGTCTAGTACTTCTTCTAGGTTGTGGTTTTGCTGAGCTTGGTTGAATACACCATCAGCTTCACGTGGTTGCTCAACATGGAGAACAGGAGACAGATCAAGGTTCTTGTATTTCCAGTGAGAAACGTCTTGGCGAATCTTCAGCTTTTGACCTTGACCGACCATCTCATCGATAGTGCGGAAGCCAAGTTCAGCCATGATTTCACGCAGACCTTGTGCCATGTATTGGAAGAAGGTTACGACGTCTTCTACGCGACCATCAAAGCGCTCGCGAAGTGTCTTGTTTTGAGTCGCGATACCAACAGGACAGGTGTTCTTATGACACTTACGCATCATGATACAACCTTCAACCACCAAGGCTGCGGTTGCCACGCCCCATTCTTCTGCACCAAGTAGTGTTGCCACTGCAAGGTCGCGAGGTGTCTTCATCTGACCATCCGCTTGAACCACGATACGGTTACGTAGACCGTTCTTAAGTAGCGTTTGGTGCGTTTCTGCCAAGCCAAGTTCCCAAGGAAGACCAGTATGACGGATTGAAGACATTGGGGATGCACCAGTACCGCCGTCAAAACCTGCGATAAGTACAACGTCCGCTTTCGCTTTCGCTACACCAGAAGCGATCGTACCTACGCCAGCTTCCGATACCAGCTTAACGTTGACACGGCCCGCGCGGTTCGCGTTCTTCAAGTCGTAGATAAGCTGAGCCAAATCCTCGATTGAATAGATATCGTGGTGTGGTGGTGGCGAGATAAGGCCAACGCCCGGAGTCGAGTGACGTGTTGCACCGATCCAGTCATCTACTTTATCGCCTGGTAGCTGACCACCTTCACCTGGCTTCGCGCCTTGAGCCATTTTGATTTGTAGCTCTTCAGCGTTAGTTAGGTAGTAAGAGGTTACGCCGAAACGGCCTGAAGCCACCTGCTTGATTGCAGAGCGTTCCCAATCGCCGTTCTCTTTACGCTCGAAACGCATTGGGTCTTCACCACCTTCACCAGAGTTCGATTTCGCGCCAAGACGGTTCATCGCAACAGCCAGTGTGGAGTGTGCTTCGTAAGAAATAGAACCGAATGACATTGCACCTGTCGCGAAGCGTTTCACGATGCTTTCAATTGGCTCGACTTCGTCGATAGAGATAGAACCTGCTGGGTTCTTAATGAACTCAAGTTGGCTACGCAGGGTTACCGCGTTGTCACCTTGTTTATCTACGGCTGTCGCGTACTGCTTGAACTGATCGTAGTTCTTGTTGCGCGTAGACTCTTGAAGTAGAGAAATAGTCTCTGGGTTGAATAGGTGCTTCTCACCACGCTGTTTCCATTGGTAAACACCACCAACATCCAGCATTTGAATTGGGATTTCGCGTTGTGGGTAACCGATGCGGTGACGGATCAGCACTTCTTTGGCGATATCATCAAGGGTTAGACCTTGGATACGAGAAACCGTACCAGTGAAGTATTTGTCGACCACTGATTTGTGGATGCCCAACGCTTCGAAGATTTGCGCACCGTGGTACGACTGTAGCGTAGAGATACCCATCTTCGAGAAGATCTTCAGAAGACCGCCATTGATCGCTTTACGGTAGTTGTTGAACAGATCGCGAGGGTTCGCTTCTGGATCCAACTTCTTAGTACGTTGAAGTTCAATGATGGTTTCAATTACTAGGTATGGGTTAACCGCATTCGCACCGTAACCAAGTAGCGTTGCAAAGTGGTGCGTTTCACGCGCGTCACCAGTTTCAACCACGATGTCACACTTCGCACGTAGACCTTTACGGATCAAGTGGTGGTGCACTGCGCCAACTGCCAGCATTGCTGGAATCGCTGCGTGGTTTGAGTTCACTGCACGGTCAGTTAGTAGGATGATTGAGTAACCATCGATAACCGCGTCTTCTGCGTATTGGCAGATACGTTTTAGTGCACGTTCAAGCTTGCCTTGATCTTCATTGGCTTGGAATACGATATCCAAAGTCTTCGCTTGCAGGTGCTCGTTATCGATCGCACGCAGTTTTTCAAGCTCAGAGTTCGCCAGAACAGGCGATTCCAATTCAACTTTCTGACAGTGAAGTGGTGTTTCAGTCAGAAGGTTTTGGTCTTTACCCAAGTAAGTGTTCAGCGACATAACCATACGCTCACGGATCGGGTCGATCGGTGGGTTAGTTACCTGTGCAAACAGCTGCTTGAAGTAGTTTGAAAGATGCTGAGATTGATGAGATAGAACCGCAAGAGGCCAGTCGGCACCCATTGCTGATAATGGCTCTTTCGCATCATTCGCCATTGGAACGATGATTTCGTTCACTTCTTCAGTGCTCACACCGAAAGCTTGTTGACGGTGTAGCAAGCGCTCAGGAGAAGGTTGGCTGAACTGGTTGCTCGCATCTGGCAACTTCTTCAAGCTCAGTAGGTTTTCTTCTACCCACTTCTCGTAAGGCTGCGCCGTTGCAATGGTGTCTTTCACTTCTTCATCAGAGATGATGCGACCTTGCTCTAGGTCTGCAACGAAGATACGACCTGGTTGTAGACGACCACGGAACTCAACGTTCTCTGGCTCAATATCCACAACACCAGATTCAGATGCCATTACTAGGAAGTTGTCTTTGGTCACTGTGTATCGAGAAGGGCGCAAACCGTTACGGTCTAGTGTCGCACCAACTTGAACACCATCAGTAAAACATACTGAAGCAGGACCATCCCATGGTTCCATGATGTTCGCGTGGTACTGATAGAACGCGCGACGTTTAGGATCCATGTTTTTGTTTTCTTGCCATGCTTCCGGGATCATCATCATCAATGCGTGTGGCAGGCTGCGACCAGAAAGAACTAGGAGCTCAAGTGCCATGTCAAAGTTAGATGAATCCGAGCTGCCTTCCTGACAGATTGGAAGAAGCATGTCGATTTCAGCCTGAGTAAACAGGTCTGATTCTAGGATTGCTTCACGGGCTTTCATCCAGTTCAAGTTACCGCGAACTGTATTGATTTCACCGTTGTGGGCAATGTAACGGAAAGGCTGTGCAAGACGCCATTTCGGGAAGGTATTGGTAGAGAAGCGAGAGTGTACCAGTGCCAGTGCGGTCACCATGGTCGGGTTTTGTAGATCAAGGAAGTACTGAGGTACTTGCTCGGTCGTTAACTGACCTTTGTACACCAATGTCTTGTAAGACATGGAGTTAATGTAGAAGTCGTCACCAATGTTCGAAACGCTTTCTAGGCAAACACGTACAGTGTAGTTACGAAGTACGTACAGTTTGCGTTCTAGCTCTTCAGGTGTGATGCCAGGGCCACCAGAGATAAACACATGCTCAAACTGAGGTTCTGTGCTTAGTGGGTCTGCACCGATCATTGAGTTGTCGGTTGGCAAAACGCGGTAGCCGATAACTTCAAGATCTAGACGCTGTGCGTTACGTTCTAGAATGTCACGGCATTGTTCGCGTTTGTATTCGTCTTTCGGGAAAAGAACGACACCAACACCATACTTTTCAAACGAAGGCAGTTTAATGCCTAACTTAACGGCTTCTTCTAATAGGAATTCATGAGGTTTTTGTAGCAAGATACCCGCACCGTCACCGCTGCATGGGTCACAACCTTGACCACCACGGTGTTCCATGCGAGCCAGCATATCCAATGCTTGAGTCACTACTTCATGAGATTTACGGTTTTTAAGGTGAGCAACAAAACCGATACCACAAGCGTCATGCTCCAGCTCCGGAGTGTACAGACCCTGTGAATTTTGCTCTCTATCTACCATAGATACATCCTTCCAGTTCAATGTCGACGCAAGAATCCCGGACAGATCTCGACTGCCTTAGGTGCGCTCTTTGCGTCTTGTCCTTTATATTTATGATTCGCCACTGGCCGAGGTTGACCAGTCTTGATTCCTTTCCGTATCTCGCAGGAAAAATTTTGCGAGAAAAACAATCCTTGGTGATATCCCTTTATTTATTGCCACAATTTAGTGACTTATATAGGTGGGAGCGGGGTATCGCCGACAATTCCCGCAGTTATTGTTGTAATAAAAGTCACAAAAACAACGGGGTTGTGTAAGTATCCTACAATTTTGTGACTTGAGAATGCAACGAAAAGTCGCTTTTGTGACCCAATTTTTTCGTTTAAATATTCACTTTTTGTTTAACATTTGCGCAACATTGCGGGTTTTGAGTTGGTTTTATGCAGTTTTATTGATTTCACACCGCTATCTGTTTGTTTGAATTGACTAGAATTATTTGTTTTTTCTTGCAGGGATGTAATTTATTTACATGAATCGTAGTGAGATTTATTACGGTTTACTATTGGTGAGAATCTATGCAGTTACATGAGTTGGTCAATACACTAGGCCAAGATCTTCAGCGTCGCTACGGCGAAAAAGTCCATAAGCTGACTTTACATGGTGGCTTTAGTTGCCCAAACCGCGACGGCACGATTGGCCGAGGTGGTTGTACATTCTGTAATGTGGCTTCGTTTGCTGACGAAGAAGTGCAGATCAAAAGCATTCACGATCAATTGAAAGATCGCGCTGGAGAGATCCATCGAGCGAAGAAGTATCTGGCTTATTTTCAGGCGTACACCAGTACCTATGCAGAAGTACAAGTTCTTAAAAACATGTACGAAGAAGCTCTCAAAGCGGCTGATATCGTCGGCCTTTGTGTGGGCACTCGTCCTGATTGCGTTCCTGATGCGGTATTAGATCTGCTTTCGGATTACGTGAATCAAGGCTATGAGATTTGGCTAGAGCTAGGTCTTCAAACGGCCAACAATGACACCCTCAAGCGTATCAATCGTGGTCATGATTTTGAGTGCTACGCAGAAATCACCAAGCGTGCTCGTGCACTTGGTATCAAAGTGTGCACCCACCTGATCGTTGGTTTGCCGAAAGAGACACGCGACGACAACGTTGAAACACTGCGTAAAGTGCTCGAAGTCGGTACTGACGGCATCAAGCTTCACGGTCTACATATTGTCGAAGGCAGTACTATGGCAAAAGCGTGGCGTGCTGGAAAGCTAGAAGCGCCTGAGCTTGAAGAGTATGTGGCTATCGCCAGTGAAATGATCCGTATGACGCCAAAAGAGGTGATTTATCATCGTGTTTCTTCTGCGGCGCGTCGTCCAACCTTGCTATCACCACTGTGGTGTGAGAACCGCTGGCTCGCGATGACCGAAATTGGTCGCGCATTGGACCGAGAGGGTGCACAAGGTAGCTTAACCGGCGATGCTTTCATCTATAGCAAACCAGAATTAAAGGCAGAATGATCGATTAAGAACTGTTATATTTCTCCCGATTTGCTTTAAAGGTCGGAAAAATGGATCAGTTACTCAATTGGCTCTGGGATGGGCAGGGCGACTACGGATTTGTGGTCCTGCTCTCTGTGGTATGTGTAATCACTGTTACGCTGATCTATCTGCGATTCCAATCCGCTTTAAAACACCTCGTTACTGATTCTCCTTACCCCGTACTTGTACTCGACGCAAGTCATGGTCAATTACTGCTTTCTAACGATCCTGCGATGCAATTACTTGGCATCCGCGCATTAGGTTCTGGCTTTCTTTATCCTGCCTCTTTTCACACTGAAGAGCTGGTGGCGCTACTCGATAGCTTTTCTAGCCGCCATTTCCGCCATCAATTATTTGATTGGCGGTTATCTGAAACAGAAAACGTCAAAGTTGAACTGTCTGGTAAAAAGAGTGTGCTGCGTGGTCATCGTGTCTGGATTATCTACGCTCAACCTTACCAAGCGACACTTCAAGAGCAGCAGAAAGAGCTAGAAAAATTAGGCATTGCTCGCTCTGCGATCGATTCTCTATCTGAGTTAATTTGCTTACAAGATCAGCAGGGTAAAGTGTTAACAACTAACCGAGCGTTTGATCTTTTCTGGGAGGGGCGGAGAGAAGAAGCCTGCTCTGCAAGCATTAGCCCGATCGCAACAAGAAAAAGTGAGCGTCGTTGGACGACAGACCCTCAAGGACGAAGTTGTTTGCTTGAGGTTAATCAGAGCTCGTTAGTCTCTCAAAGTGGAGAGTTGATCGGCACCTTGTCTATCAGCCATGATGTCACTGAATGGCACAAGATGCAGCAGAACCTACGTGATGAGATGGAGCGCCGTAAAGATACCGAAGTCGCTTTGGCACAGCGCGATACCATCTTACAAACCATTCTGGATGCTAGTCCGGACTCGATCGGTATCTTCAATGAAAACATGGTTTACCAAGCCTGTAATAAACCCTTTGTTAACGCTCTCGGCATTTCCGATGTGGGAGATTTGATTGGTAAGCGCCTGCAAGATGTCATTCCTGAGGATATCTATATCCGCTTAGAAGCGAGTGACCTACAGGCTTTACAACAAACTCAGCCAATTCGATACATCGATAAAGTGAGCAGCACCGATGGTTACTACACATGGTTTGATGTGGTGAAATCGCCGTTCAAAGATAAAGCCTCTGGCACCAATGGTGTGCTGATCATGGCACGTGATATTTCAGAGCGTTATCTTGCTGAGCAGAAACTTGAAGAAGCGAATTTAGAACTAGAGAAACTCAGCTTCTCAGACAGCTTAACTCAAGTGGCCAACCGTCGTCGTTTCGATGAGCAACTGCATACCCTTTGGTACCACCATATTCGTGAGAAGTTACCACTGACCATCATGCTATGTGATATCGACTTCTTCAAAGATTACAACGACTGTTATGGTCACCAGCAAGGTGATGAAGCCTTAGTGAAGGTGGCTGCGGTATTCCAACGAGTCGCGAGCCGATCTTCTGACTGCGTGGCGCGTTACGGTGGTGAAGAGTTCGCTTTCATTCTGCCTAATACGACGACGGAGGGGGCGCTGAAAGTCGCACAGCGCATCCATGAGCAAATTCACGAACTGGCGGTCGAACATCGCAGTTCAAATACATCGGACCGACTGACAGTCAGTATCGGTTTTGTCGCTTATGTTCCTCATCATGGTGATGAGCCAGAAATGGGCGTTGCAATGGCAGACAGTGCGCTTTACCAAGCCAAGGCTGATGGCCGTGATTGCACCAGTGTTCATCCAAGTTCTTACTAACGCTTTGTGACCGCTTGCTCTAAGTTGAGAGTAGGCAGTTTAAATCACCGTATTAAACACGTTAAACTGCAAGCACATAGGATGAGGCGTTGATGAGCCCTGAAACACCGCTACTCCATCCGTGTGTCTTTCAAATAGGTAAATCGTTGTTGCTCCTTCGCTCAGCGGTTTCGCTTTTCATTTTGTCAGGGTTCGATATCTAGCTTGTTCCGTGGAGTAGTGAATGAAGCCCATGAAAAATCTCGCCCAGTACTATGTTGACCTATTGGTCAAGCTGGGGATTGTCCGTTTCTCGATATTGCTGGCGCTGGCGTTGGTGGCATTGGCTGTTGTGGTGCAAGTGGGGATTACCTTAGCGCTGAAAGGCAATGTCGACGATATTGATATTGTCCGTTCAGTGTTCTTTGGTTTGTTGATCACCCCTTGGGCTGTGTACTTCCTGTCTGTGGTGGTCGATCAACTAGAAGAGTCACGTCAAAGACTAACCAAGTTGGTGTCTAAGCTTAAAGACATGCGTTCTCGTGACCAAGAGCTGAACTTCCAGCTACAGCAGAACATTGAGAAGCTCAACCAAGAGATTGAAGAGCGCATTAAAGCAGAAGAAGCTCGCGAAGAAGCGATGCAAGATCTTGAGAACGAAGTGTTCCAACGTGAACGCACTCAGCTTGAGCTTGCCGAGCGCACGGCACTATTGCGTTCTTTTATCGACGCATCTCCTGACTTGATTTACTACCGTAACGCTGACGGTGTTTTCTCTGGCTGTAACCGCGCGATGGAAGAGCTAACTGGTAAGAAAGAGCATCAGTTAGTCGGCTTGAGCCCATGGGATGTCTACAGTAAAGAAGTGGCGGAGCATATCGTCGATACCGACCAAAAAGTCTTTGCCGACAATCAAGCCATTACTTACGAACAATGGCTGGAATACCCTGACGGACGTAAGCATTACTTTGAACTGCGCAAGGTGCCGTTCTACAGCAAAGATGGCCGCCATCTTGGTCTGGTTGGTTTCGGTCGTGATATCACTGAGCGTAAACGCCACGAAGAATCACTAGAAAAAGCCAGCCGTGACAAAACCACGTTTATTTCTACGATCAGTCATGAGCTGCGTACGCCATTAAATGGCATCGTTGGCTTGAGCCGTATGTTGCTTGATAGTCAGTTGACTGAAGAGCAGCGTAAGCACATGCAAACCATCAATGTTAGTGCCATTACTTTGGGCAACATCTTCAACGACATCATCGATATGGACAAGTTCGACCGTCGTAAGTTGGAGCTGTTACCTGCCCCATTGAACTTTGAAGACTTCGTCGCTGAAATCGAAAGTATCTCGGCTCTGATGGCTGAGCAAAAAGGGTTGCGCTTCGATCTAGAGCGTCTGAGCTCGTTGCCAAAAGCGATTGAAGTGGATGCGACCCGCCTGCGTCAGGTGATTTGGAACCTCGTTAGCAATGCCATGAAGTTCACTAAAGAAGGTGGCGTAGTGATGACGGTGAGTGCAGATGTAGAAGACGATTACGCGACCATCATTATGGAAGTGGAAGATACTGGTATCGGTATTCCAGATGAAGAGTTGGATAAGATCTTCGCTATGTACTATCAAGTGAAATCTGGTAAAGATAACCTGCATGCGGTAGGTACTGGTATTGGTTTGGCAGTTTCTAAGCAGCTGATCAACATGATGGACGGTGATATTACCGTAGCGAGTGAAGAAGGCTTTGGTAGTACCTTCACCGTGTCCATTCACGTCCCAATTGTTGAGATCGCAGAGCCCGTTGTCGATGCAAAACGCGATAACGTGCGCCTGAATATCTTTATGGTGGAAGACATTGAGTTGAACGTCACCGTTGCTAAGTCACTGCTTGAGAGTTTAGGGCATACCGTGACCGTTGCAATGACAGGCCAAGAGGCGCTAGTGAACTTTGTACCGGATGAATATGATTTAGCACTGCTTGATATTCAATTGCCTGACATGACAGGTTTTGATGTCGCCAAGTACTATCGCGAGCACTACGACAATCTGCCGCCGCTGGTGGCCTTGACGGCTAACGTCATGAAAGATCGTCGCGAGTATCTCGATAATGGTATGGACGATGCCATCAGCAAACCGCTTGCGGTTCAGGCAATGCAGGCAGTGATTGATAAGTTCTTCGTTAATCGTATTGAAAGCCAAGAAGAAGTCGTTATCGAGCCTGAAGTGGTTGAGGATGTTACACCTACCCCATCACCAGTGATCAATACGCATTTGCTTGATTTGGATATGCTAGAGTCGTACGTGGATATCGTGGGCGTGAAGCCTGTGTACGATAGCATCAAGATGTTCGAAGACATGATGCCGGATTATATTGAAGTGCTCGACTCAAATATGACGGCGAAAGACCAAGATGGCATTGTCTCCGAAGCTCACAAGATCAAAGGTGCGGCGGGCTCCATTGGTCTTAAACACATTCAAAGCGTTGCTCAAAAAGCGCAGTCTCCAGATATGCCAGCATGGTGGGAGAACATCTCTGATTGGGTCGAAGAAATTAAAAACGAGTATCAAAACGATATTCAAGTCTTGAAAAGTTGGTTGGAACAGAGGAAATAACATGAAGAAATTTGCATCGGCAGCACTGGCAATGGCGCTTCTGGCGGGTTGTAGTTCTGCTCCTCAGGTTGGTTGGCAAGGGGACAGTCAAATCACCATGAATAAGGTGAATGTCGAACTGAAAAGCAATCTGTGGGTAAATCTAATGCCAACCATTGGCGAAGTTCAAGAACAGAACGTGCATGGCGCACTTTACTTGAAGGCCGATAAAGAACTTCCCGCAAACTTGACCGTTGATTCGTTGATCATCAAGCAGGGTGACTCTGAGTGGGAAATCGATGGTGATCTGCTCGAACTGCGTACTCACAGCGAAAATCAGTGGGAAGTGGCGTTTGTATGGCAAATTGAAGCGGATATGGAGAAGTCGGTCGATTTAGCACTGTTGTTGGATGACGCAGGTAAGAAAGGCTGGTTAGTCGAAAAAGGCATCCGAATCGACAAGGTGTACTAATCACTAGGTTTGTACTAATTACGGTTTTTGTATTATTTGCTCGTTTACAGATAGAAAAAGGGCTTGCTCATAGAGCAAGCCCTTATTGTTTTTACTGGAGCAGATTAGTCTTCTAGATCGCCACAGAAGCGGTAGCCTTCACCGTGAATTGTCGCGATGATTTCTGGTGTACCTGATACTGATTCAAAGTGCTTACGAATACGACGGATAGTTACGTCTACAGTACGGTCGTGTGGCTTAAGCTCACGGCCAGTCATCTTCTTAAGAAGATCAGCACGAGTTTGAATCTTACCTGGGTTCTCACAGAAGTGCAGTAGAGCACGGAACTCAGAACGAGGCAGTTTGTAGCTATCACCAGCTGGGCTCACTAGCGAGCGGCTGTTGATGTCTAGCACCCAACCGTTGAACTCGTATTTTTCTACCGAGCGTTTCTCTTCCTGTACAGCGTTAGTGCTCATAGAGCGGCTTAGCAGGTTGCGCGCACGGATAGTCAGTTCACGTGGGTTAAATGGTTTAGTGATGTAGTCATCAGCACCAATTTCAAGACCTAGGATCTTGTCTACTTCATTGTCACGACCAGTTAGGAACATCAGAGCGATGTTCGCTTGCTCGCGAAGTTCACGTGCTAGAAGGAGACCATTCTTGCCTGGAAGATTAATGTCCATAATAACCAAGTTGATTGAATTTTCAGACAACACTTGGTGCATCTCTTCACCGTCACTGGCTTCAAAAACAGCGTATCCCTCTGCTTCAAAAATACTCTTAAGAGTGTTACGAGTTACTTGCTCATCTTCAACGATAAGAATCTGCGGGGTTTGCATTGGCGGTACCTAAATTTGTGACAAAATTGTGCTAATAGAATAAATTCTAGGCAAAAATATAACATACAGGTAATGTGATTTTGATAATAAATCAAGTTGATCAAAAAAACACTTCTTTCAGTTATCCGCCCTCCTTGGAATTTTGCCAACTCACCAGTATCCAATGGCGACGTTTATTCTATAGGGCTTGTTTACCTTTCAATTCCAGTATTTATGGGGCCTGAAACGTAAACACCCTAAGATATGGAGCGGATTTTATATTGTTAACAGCATGCTAACAATGCTCAAATGTTAATTCCATTCAGTTTGTTGATTTACATCAATTGATGAAATGTAACTGTTATTAATCGTTTAAGAGTTATGATAGAAAAAAGTAATACGAACATAGACGCATCGTTATGGAATGCTTATTCAAAGTCTTTCTTCCGTTTTCATGCTGAATGGCAGGCTACCAGCTACGCAGTGATAACTGCTTGGAACCCTTACAGTAATTTGCGGTCAAAAGAAGAGAATTGCATAAGTAATCATAAGCTCGAGAAACAATTAAACCACGTAAAGTACGTGCCTGTCACGGTAGGCGATCAGGCATTTGAGTGGTTGGAAGAAAGTTACGCTGCGGAGTTAACCCCACAAGCAGCGGTAGAGTTGGCCAATAAGTTCCAGCAGAACGCGATTTACTACGTTATTGATGACGAACTTTATTTGATTGCTTGTTCCGCCCCTGAGGTGATGCACAAGCTAGGGTCGATAACACCGCGACTCGTATAGAAGGATACTACTCACCTGAGCGTCGGTTCGGATGAGACAATTCACGGAGGAACTATGAGAGACATAACACCAGACATTTGTGACCAATTTGAGGACCAAGTTACCCTGCTGAGCTTACCATTGCAGAACTTTGGTCAACGCAGTGCCTTTCACGGCGAAATTGTCACTGTGCGCTGCTACCACGATAATTCCAAAGTACGTGAAGTACTGAGTGAAGACGGCACAGGAAAAGTGCTGATCGTGGATGGACACGGCTCTTGTCAAAAAGCTTTGCTTGGCGATCAATTGGCGATTCTTGGTATCGAAAATGGATGGGAAGGTATCATCGTTTACGGTGCGGTTCGTGATGTGGCGCAGATGTCACAGATGGACATCGGTATTCAAGCATTGGGTACATGCCCGTTTAAAACTGAGAAGCGTGGCATGGGAGAAGTCAACGTGACACTGACCATGCAAAACCAGATCGTACAACCTAAGCATTATGTGTATGCGGATTGGAATGGGGTATTAACTTCGAAAGAGGCGTTGGATTTTTAGAAGCGGAAACCTAGGCCGACTTCAAAGCCTTGTTGCCAGTCTTGATAATCCAAAGTGGCGTGAAGATCCAAGTTCTCGGTGATTTTCACGCGGCTCGATACTTCTGCGGCAAGGCTACTGTCTTCTTCACGTGTGCCTTCTGTCGTTTCGCCTTTGTAAGAACGCACCGTACTTTTCACCGTCACGCGATCGTTCAAGTGATAGCTGATACCACTTAAAAAGCCGCTCTGATTCTGAGTTGGAGAGTTATTGACGCGAGCACCCACGTAAAGATCGACAGAGTCAAACAGCTCATACGCGTACCCACCATCGATATTCCAGACGTCAAAGCTGTCGGTTTGGTAGTTTTCACTAGAAATGAAAAGTTTGTGTGGAGACGAGGAAGTTTTGCCCGGTAAAGGCGGAAGATCACTGGCGACAGAAATGCCAGGCACAACGAACAGTAACAGAAAAATCCATTTTTTCATGTTGACCACTCCTTGTGTCTAACTTTGTTATTAGTATGTGCTAAAAGCTTCTCACTATTAAAGCATAGAATATGAAATCCAGCTCATTTATTTTCTGTTTAATTCGATCCTATGAACATTGATCACGGTTAAGTGTTTGTTAAGTAATGTCAGTAAAGGATGGCATTTTGATCTTGTGCTCAGCGTTTAAGATCGGCTCCAGGATCATTCGATGATTTGGTTTTTAGTGAGGCTCGAACTGTGCACAAAAAAGTAACCCAAACCGCTGTAACGGTAAATCCTTGTAATTACTTTGAAATATCAATGACATTGCGTAGCAGAAATCTCTGTAAGGCCGGAAAATAAACAATTTTTTGTTGACTCTGTTTACGAAACTCGGTAAACGTAGAGTTAAGCAAACACATAATTATCGTTGAATATTTATTTATGACATCTCACAGCCAAGTAGTAATGACCACAACCATTATTATTACCAACACGACCAATGTTGGGGCAGGCTGCTGAGCGAAAGAAATTCACAAAGAAGGCCTGTATCCAACAAGATACAGGCCTTTTTTTATGCTTTTTTATACAGAATTTAGACAGATTTAAGAAGATACATCGGAGGAAGGGATGCGAGTATTAAAGTTTGGCGGCTCATCATTAGCAGATGCAGATCGCTTTTTGAGAGCAGCGGATATCATCGCCAACAACGCACAACAAGAAGAAGTCGCAGTGGTACTTTCTGCACCTGGCAAAACAACCAACAAGCTGGTAGCGGTTATTGAAGGTGCGCTTCGCAATGGTGAAGCTGAACTGCAAATCAATGAGCTGGAAGCTTCTTTCAAAGCTCTGTTTGCAGATATCCAAGTTGTATTACCAAACATCGATGGTGCAGCTTTCGATAACCAAGTTAAAACGTCACTTTCTCAACTTCGCCAGTTCGTTCATGGCATCAATCTTCTTGGCATGTGCCCAAATAACGTCAATGCACGTATCATTAGTAAAGGCGAGCGCGTTTCGATTCAGCTGATGAAAGCGGTATTGGAAGCGAAAGGGCAACCAGCGCATCTTATCGACCCAGTTGAATACCTCTACGCAAAAGGCGATCACTTAGAAGCTATGGTCGATGTTGAAGTTTCAACTCAGAACTTCCGTCAGAATCCTCTTCCTCAAGGTCACGTAAATATCATGCCTGGTTTTACCGCCGGTAACGAGAAAGGTGAACTAGTTACACTAGGTCGTAATGGTTCTGACTACTCAGCAGCGGTTCTTGCGGCGTGTCTGCGCGCAGATTGCTGTGAAATTTGGACTGACGTTGATGGTGTTTACAACTGTGACCCTCGCCTAGTAGAAGATGCTCGCCTGCTTAAATCGCTTAGTTACCAAGAAGCGATGGAGCTTTCTTACTTCGGTGCTTCTGTTCTGCACCCGAAAACCATCGCACCAATCGCACAATTCCATATTCCATGTCTGATCAAAAACAGCTTTAACCCACAAGGCGCGGGTACGCTGATTGGTCAAGACACTGGCGAAGATAACCTCGCTATCAAAGGTATCACGACGCTGAACGACCTAACGATGGTTAACGTGTCTGGCCCGGGTATGAAGGGTATGGTTGGCATGGCAAGTCGAGTATTTGGCGCAATGTCATCAGCAGGTGTGTCTATCGTTCTGATCACTCAATCTTCTTCTGAGTACAGCATCAGCTTCTGTATCGAAGCGCAAGACAAAGCAAAAGCACAACAAGTATTGGCGGATGCGTTTGAACTTGAACTAAAAGACGGTCTACTTGAACCAGTCGAGTTTATTGATGATGTGTCTATTGTCACTTTGGTTGGTGATGGTATGCGTACTTCACGCGGTGTTGCATCTCGCTTCTTCTCATCTCTTGCTGAAGTGAACGTAAACATTGTAGCCATCGCACAGGGCTCATCTGAGCGTGCTATCTCTGCCGTGATTCCTGAAGACAAAATCTCTGAAGCGATCAAAGCGTGTCACGAGAACCTATTCAACTCTAAGCACTTCCTAGACGTCTTCGTGGTTGGTATTGGCGGCGTTGGTGGTGAGTTGGTGGATCAGATTGAGCGTCAACAAGCGAAGCTGGCTGAGAAAGGTATCGTGATTCGCGTGTGTGGCTTGGCAAACAGTAAAGGTCTTTTACTTGATAGCGAAGGTCTGCCACTAGAGCATTGGCGTGACCGTATGTCGGCAGCGACAGAAGAGTTCAGCCTAGCGCGTTTGATTTCTTTGGTTCAACGTAACCACATCATCAACCCAGTATTGGTGGACTGTACTTCAAGTGAAGATATCGCGAACCAATACGCTGACTTCTTAGCGGCTGGTTTCCACGTAGTTACACCAAACAAGAAAGCAAACACAGCCAGCATGTCTTACTACCATCAGCTTCGCGATGTTGCGCGCAGCTCTCGCCGTAAGCTGATGTACGAAACAACCGTAGGCGCAGGTCTACCGGTGATCGAAAACCTACAAAACCTAATCTCAGCGGGTGATGAACTAGAGCGCTTCAGCGGTATCCTTTCTGGCTCTCTGTCATACATCTTCGGTAAGTTAGATGAAGGTATGAGCCTAAGTGAAGCAACCAACATCGCCAAGCAAAATGGCTTTACTGAACCGGATCCTCGTGACGATCTATCGGGTATGGATGTGGCGCGTAAGCTACTTATCCTTGCTCGTGAAGCTGGCATGTCTCTAGAACTAGAAGACGTTGTGGTTGATCAAGCTCTGCCACCAGGTTTTGACGACTCAGGCAGTGTTGAAGAGTTTATGGAGCGCTTACCAGAAGCGGACGCCTACTTTAAAGAGCTGTCAGCTAAAGCGGCAGAAGAAGGCAAAGTACTGCGCTACGTTGGTGAAATTGTTGATGGTAAATGCACAGTAAGCATTGCAGCAGTCGATGAAAACGACCCGATGTTTAAGATTAAAGACGGTGAAAACGCACTGGCATTCTACAGCCGCTACTACCAACCAATTCCACTGGTATTGCGTGGTTACGGTGCGGGTACTGAGGTTACGGCTGCTGGCGTATTCTCGGATGTGATGCGTACTTTAGGTTGGAAGCTAGGGGTATAACGACAATGAGTTCAAGTGATATGGATGTAGTGGTTTATGCCCCAGCATCAATTGGTAATGTAAGCGTAGGTTTCGACGTTCTGGGGGCGGCGGTGTCCCCAGTTGATGGCACACTATTGGGCGACCGAGTATTGGTTAAGTCTGGGGCTGAGCCGTTCAGCCTAAAGACGGCGGGTGATTTTGTTGAGAAGCTGCCAACCGAGCCGAAAGAGAACATCGTTTACGATTGTTGGGTGGTGTTTGCTCGTGAGCTAGACAAAAAAGGTGTTGAGCTAAAGCCACTTGAAATGACACTAGAAAAGAACATGCCAATCGGCTCTGGATTAGGCTCAAGTGCATGTTCTATTGTTGCTGCATTAGATGCATTGAACCGATTCCATGGTCAGCCGCTTAACGAGACAGAGTTACTGGCGCTGATGGGAGAAATGGAAGGCAAGATCTCTGGTGGTATTCACTACGATAACGTCGCGCCGTGTTACCTTGGCGGTGTGCAATTGATGCTTGAAGAGCTAGGTATCATTAGCCAAGAAGTGCCTTGCTTTGACGATTGGTTCTGGGTGATGGCGTATCCGGGTATCAAAGTATCAACTGCAGAAGCGCGTGAGATCCTACCATCTCAATACCGCCGACAAGATATCATTGCTCATGGTCGTCACCTTGCGGGCTTTATTCATGCGTGTCATTCTGGTCAGCCAGAACTCGCTGCAAAAATGATCAAAGACGTGATCGCAGAACCGTATCGTGAGAAACTGCTTCCTGGCTTTGCGAATGCACGTCAATACGCAGCGTCTGCGGGGGCATTGGCAACCGGTATTTCTGGCAGTGGTCCGACACTGTTCAGTATTTGCAAAGAGAAAGATGTCGCTGAGCGAGTTGCTCGCTGGTTAGAACAGAACTACGTACAAAACGAAGAAGGATTCGTCCACGTTTGTCGCCTAGATAAACAGGGTTCGAAAGTAACAGGAAGTGAGCTATGAAGCTTTACAATATAAAAGAAAATGATGAACAAGTTTCCTTTGGCCAAGCCGTTCGCCAAGGACTAGGCCGTAACCAAGGTCTATTTTTCCCATCGGAATTACCAAAATTTGAAGATGTTGATGCTCTGCTGGCAGAAGACTTTGTCTCTCGTAGCACGAAAATCCTATCAGCACTGATTGGCGATGAGTTGGCGGAAGAGCAAGTTAACGCATTGGTTGACGCTGCATTCCAATTCCCAGCACCAATCAACCAAGTAAAAGACGGTGTTTACGCTCTGGAGCTTTTCCATGGTCCAACGCTTGCGTTTAAAGACTTTGGTGGTCGCTTTATGGCGCAATCTCTTGCTGCCGTTTCGGACGGTGGCAAGATCACCATTCTGACTGCAACTTCTGGCGATACTGGCGCAGCCGTTGCGCATGCTTTCTACGGTATGGAAGACATCAACGTTGTGATTCTTTACCCGAAAGGCAAGATCAGTCCACTGCAAGAGAAGCTATTCTGTACGCTTGGTAAAAACATTCACACTGTCGCGATCGATGGCGACTTCGATGCGTGTCAGGCTCTGGTTAAGCAAGCTTTTGATGACTCCGCACTGCGTGAAGAGATCGGCCTGAACTCTGCAAACTCAATCAACATCAGCCGTTTGATGGCGCAAATCTGTTACTACTTTGAAGCAGCTGCGCAAATGAGCAAACAAGAGCGTGAAAACCTAGTGGTATCAGTACCAAGCGGTAACTTCGGTAACCTAACTGCTGGCCTACTGGCAAAAGCACTGGGTCTGCCTATTAAGCGCTTCATCGCTGCAACGAATGCCAATGACACTGTGCCACGTTACCTAGAAACGGGTCAGTGGGCGCCGAAACCAACGGTTGCAACAACATCGAACGCAATGGACGTGAGCCAACCAAACAATTGGCCTCGTATCGAAGAGCTATGCCGCGTGAAAGAGTGGGGCTTGGAGACGCTAGGTAAAGGTGCAGTGTCTGATGAGCAAAGCGCTCAGTCGGTAAAAGACCTATACGCACTTGGCTACCTATGTGAGCCACACGGTGCGATTGCTTACCGCGTTCTTGAAGAGCAGCTGCAAGAGGGTGAAACCGGTCTGTTCCTATGTACTGCTCACCCTGCGAAGTTCAAAGAAGTGGTGGATGATATTCTAGAATCCGACATCGACCTTCCTGCACCACTAGCGAAGCACGCTGCGATGGAGCTCCTATCGGAAGATCTCGATGCTGACTTTGACGCATTGAAACAAGTACTGCGCCGCGTGCAGTAAGCTTCAAAAGTACAGTAAGTATCAAAAACAGAAATAACGAGAGGTGAATGAGCAATCATTCACCTTTTTTATTGCTAGTAAGTTTTAACTCTCTTTAAGATTGAAAAACGAACTTAACTACATGAGATGGAAAGAGCAGCATGCATTTTTTGATTTTTCTTGGCTCAGTCAGAGACAGTACGCCACCACGACCAGCGCGTTTAGGTATGCGAGTCAGTAGAGCGTGTGAAAAACTTATCGCGAGTCAGCACTCACAACATACGGTCGAAATCATTGACCCATTGAACTACGACTTTGGTGATGTGTTTAAGCCCGAGTTTGCTTATCACCGCTCAAAAGTGCCGGAGCACCTCAGCGAGTTGGCAGATAAAATCAAACATGCGGATGGGTATGTGATGGTTAGCCCGGAGTACAATCATTCGATGAGTCCTGCTTTGGCAAACATGCTTAATCACTTTGGCAGCTCGCTGTTTTCCTATAAGCCAAGTGCTATCGTGACCTATTCTGCAGGGCAATGGGGCGGCGCTCGTGCTGCAGTGTCGATGCGCACTTTCTTATCCGAGTTGGGATGCTTACCCGTGTCGGCAATGATCCATATTCCGAAAGCACAAGAGGTGTTTGATGAGCACGGTGTTGTTGCGGATGAGTCGGATCAGGCGCAGTGGGATAGCTATATGAATCGCACTTTGCATCAACTGATTTGGTGGGCAGAAGGGGCGTCATTGCAAAGAGAGAGGCTTGATCCAACCTCGTTGGCACAAGCGTTCAAGAAAGATCCTTCGCAAAGAAACGCACCTTAGAAAGATGCGTTCGCCACTATCGGAGGGGACTCGAAGGATCTAGAAACAAAAAAAGCTTGGTCATTGCTGACCAAGCTTTTTAAATTCTAGCAAGCTAGTCTACTGAGAGATTATAGAGACTCAGTAAAAGTACGAGCGATTACGTCACGTTGTTGTTCTGGAGTTAGCGAGTTGAAACGTACTGCGTAACCAGAAACACGGATAGTTAGCTGTGGGTAGTTCTCTGGGTGTGCAACTGCATCTTCTAGAGTTTCACGCTTAAGAACGTTCACGTTTAGGTGTTGACCGCCTTCAATGCGAGGAGCTGTTTCGATTGCTACTTCGCGGCTTTCGTAGTCACCTAGGTCGCTGATTGCGATAACTTGGTCTGCTTCGTAAGTTGATGCTGCAGCAACACAACGCGCTTCGTTCTTCTCGCTATCTAGTAGCCAGATTGAGTTTAGTAGTTCGTCGTTAGCTGCTTTAGTAATTTGGATACCTTGGATCATCACTATCTCCTAGACCACTTACGTGGTGATTATTGGTGTTAATTTTCGAATTTTTGTCGAGCTAAGTATTATATAGCGAATATCCATTATTTTAATATTGATTTAAGTCAAAAAACAACCAAAAACCTTAATTTTTTGAAGGTAATTTTCTTGCGCTAAATCAATAAAACGTTTGAAAACATACTATTTACAATTTATTTGATAATATAAAAAATATTTAATAGTTAGTTTTGTTGTAAATTTACTACAAAATAAACTCAAAACTTAACCTTGCTAACGCAACTGCCTGTATTTAGGTAGCCATACTGAAAGTCTAAAGTGATTAAATGACAAACATAAAAAACACGTTTGGAAACAAATTTATTGGTGCTCATGTCTCGGCTGCGGGTGGTGTTGACCAAGCGCCTCTTCGCGCTCGCGAAATTGGTGCGAATGCATTTGCTTTGTTTACCAAGAACCAACGTCAGTGGGTTGCGAAGCCGCTTGAAGAGAAAACCATTAGCGCATTCAAAGCGAACTGCAAAATGCTTGGCTTTGGCGCAGAGCATATTCTTCCCCATGATTCTTATCTGATTAACTTAGGTGCACCGGAAGAAGAAAAGCTGAATAAATCCCGCGCGGCATTTATTGATGAGATGGAGCGTTGTAATCAACTTGGGTTAACGCTGCTGAATTTCCATCCTGGCAGTCATCTAAAGAAAGTGTCGGAACAAGAGTGCTTAGCGACGATCGCCGAGTCGATCAATCTTGCGCACAAAGCGGTGCCCAATGTGATCGCTGTGATTGAGAACACAGCTGGTCAGGGGACAAACCTAGGTTGGAAGTTTGAGCACCTTGCTGAAATCATCGATCAAGTGGAAAACAAAGAGCGTGTTGGCGTATGTCTCGATACTTGCCACACGTTTACCGCCGGCTACGATCTGCGTACTAAAGAGGATTGTGAGCATACCTTTGCTGAATTCGATCGTATTGTTGGGATGCACTATTTAAGAGCAATGCATCTAAATGATTCAAAAGTTGAATTCGCTAGCAAGGTTGACCGCCATCATTCATTAGGTAAAGGCGAGATCGGTTGGAGTTGTTTTGAGTACATCGCTAAAGATCCGCGCTTTGATGGTATACCTCTGATTTTAGAGACAATTGATCCCGATATTTGGCAGCAAGAAATCAATACTTTGCGCAAATTCCATATCGAAGAGATCGCTAATTCTTAACGAAACAGCGAAGTTGGCATCCTTCTTTCTTAGCTAGATACATGAGCCATTCGCGCTTGTTTTAACTGCCTGAATCCAGAGTGGTATTTAGGCGAAGCTAGTTAGGAGGATGACAGCATGTCTCGACCAGTTTCTTTGAGCCCAGTGACACACACTCGACGAGTATTACGTTTACCAACCCCAAATCGCCATATATCAGGGCAGGGGCACTATCGAACGCCGCAGCGCAATTAGCGGTACTAGTTCTAGTTATCTCAGGCTGTATTAGGTGTCGCACCGATCAACGCAGACAGTTCGCGTATCCGTTTTTGAGAAGCCGTCTCAAGCTGGTGGTAAGTTTTTGTTTGTTTTGGTTTCGCTCGTTAGAATAGAGGGAAATTTTAGGATAGGAACCTTCCATGAATCAGTTACCCACTTGGCACGATGTAATCGGCGAAGAAAAACAGCAGAGCTACTTTGTCGACACTTTGAATTTTGTTGAAGCAGAGCGAGCGGCGGGCAAAGCTATCTATCCGCCAGCCAAAGACGTGTTCAACGCGTTTCGTTTTACCGAGTTCAATGACGTTAAGGTTGTGATTCTAGGACAAGACCCTTACCACGGCCCTAACCAAGCACATGGTTTGTGCTTCTCTGTATTACCTGGCATCAAAACCCCGCCGTCTTTGGTGAACATGTACAAAGAGCTGGCGCAGGATATTGAAGGTTTCCAAATTCCTCAGCATGGCTTTTTGCAAAGTTGGGCAGAGCAAGGGGTGTTGCTACTGAATACTGTATTGACGGTAGAGCAGGGTAAAGCACACTCGCATTCGAAAACTGGCTGGGAAACGTTTACTGACCGCGTTATTGAAGCCATTAACCAGCATCAAGAAGGTGTGGTGTTCTTGTTGTGGGGGTCACACGCGCAGAAAAAAGGGCGTTTTATCGACCGTAATAAACATCACGTGTTAACGGCTCCGCACCCGTCACCATTATCTGCTCACCGAGGATTCTTTGGCAGTAAGCCATTCTCACAAGCAAACCAGATTCTTGTTCAGCAAGGGAAAGAAGTTATCAATTGGCATTTGCCAATGACGGTATAAAGCCCACTTTTCCTCTTAATATAAAGAAAGAAAAAATAGTACAGCGATCGTGACACTACGATCGCTGTTTTTTTGAACACCGTCGAGTCAGGTATTGGCTTTCTCATATACACTTATTAAAAGTAGGTGTTAAGGAGAGACGCTATGATGATCGAAAGAATTCGACGCGAACACGGCTATATGGTCCGTCTGTTGGCGATACTGCGCCACAAATTGAATGAGATTAAACAAGAGCACGCTATCAACTATGCGTTGGTGAGTGAAATTGTGGATTACCTCTCTAACCATTCGGAAAAGATTCACCACCCTAAAGAAGACATTCTCTACCACTATTTTCTGGAACACTACGGTCAGCAAAAGACCATGGAAAACTTAGAGCTTGAGCATCAAGAGTTAGCGGAGAAAACCAAAGCGTTTTCGATGTTAATAGAGATGATCCTTCAGGATGCAGTTGTCCCACAAGACATGTTTATTGCACAGTTAGAAGATTTCATTGTGACCCAAAAACGCCACCTTGAGCTGGAAGAGCGCCAAATCTTACCTCTAATTGAAGAGCTCTTTACTTCTGAAGATTGGCAGTACGTTGAAAGTTTATGGCATGAGAATGAAGACGACCCAGTGTTTGGTAATACGATTGCCGATCGCTACAAGCAGCTCGCCGATCGAGTACGTCAGAGTGACGCTGAGTTTGTCTAAATCACAAAAACGACGAAGTAAACGATTGCGTAAGCAGAGTTTGTTTCGTCATTTTCTTATCCAGTGGGAATCTCTGGGAAATTGTTTGGCTAATGCTATGAGTAAAAACAGAGGGAAATTCTCAACAGGTAAGAATTGGTGTTATGCCAATATAGTCAGACTCAAAATCCTCCCATTTTTTCGCTATCCATAAAAGACAAAAGGCACCATCGAGGTGCCTTTTGTACAAATTATAGTTTGATGTCATCCAGAGTGATGTCGTTGCAGACATCGAGTTCACGCAGTTCCTTGAGTAAAGTGCGTCTATCGTTCATTTCTTCAATTTCTCGCCACTTACGCTTCACTGGTTTCGAACGAGATTTGGTTGTTGAGGTAGTATCCAGACCAAATAGGTCATCGAGTTGAAAGCCTTCCATAAGCCACCTTTACCTTTTTCTATCTAAACTGTTATATCCAGTCCTTGTGGAGTTTTTTAAGTACCACAATAGCCGTGAGGATAACCATGATATATTTCGCATTTGTGTCGGTAACATGACATTTTCGTGCAAAAATACTCACAGAATCACATTTTGCATGCATTTAAAATGAACAAAAAACAAGCGAACGATCTCACGAAAACGATTAAATGAAGAGATTTGGTATGTTAATTCGAAGGGCTTATTTCACTCAATTTTTGAATACTAAGGTTGCATAGCATCGCTTTGATTAAAATGTATCCAATGGTAACAAACCGACACAGGAAATATTTGTCGGATACCTTGTGATTGCTAGCCTCATTAAAAATAAACGATACGTCGTTTTGTTAAGTTTGAGGGGGCTAGTTATGTTGAATTTTGATAAACAAGATGTTGCTGTTTGTGAGCGTTAAGTTTTCCTTTTATGTTAACTTTTGGTGACTTTATAGTGAAAAATAACAAGCTTATTTTACTTGTTGCATATTGATTTTTGCCTTTCGAGGCTGCATTATCCGCCCGTCAAAAAATACGCTGGTACGTAAAATGGATGCATGAAGCGACATTTACGATTCTAGATTGCACAATAAACATTACTCAAAAAGCTAAGCACACTTTGACACTTAGCAGGCAATCTGGTGGATGGCTCGGAAGCAAAGACCGGCGCAACTCACTTTGAGGTACACATGACAGACTTAATCAATTTGATGAACGATCTCCTTTGGGGTTCGATTCTGGTTTATCTTCTTGTTGGTGTAGGAATCTACTTCACCGTTCGATTGGGTTTCATCCAATTCCGTCACTTCGGTCACATGTTCTCTGTTCTTAAGAACAGCCGTAAAGCAGACAAAGCTGGTATTTCTTCTTTCCAAGCGCTTTGTACTAGTCTTGCTGCACGTGTAGGTACCGGTAACATGGCGGGTGTTGCAGTTGCATTGACTGCGGGTGGCCCTGGTGCAATCTTCTGGATGTGGTTGATTGCAATGCTTGGTATGGCGACGTCGTTTGCAGAAAGTACGCTAGCGCAGCTATACAAAACCAAAGATGATGATGGCAACTACCGTGGTGGTCCTGCTTACTACATGGAAAAAGGTTTGGGCATGCGCTGGATGGGCGTGTTGTTCTCAGTTTTCCTAATCATCGCTTTTGGTTTGGTATTCAACGCCGTTCAAGCAAACTCAATTGCAAACGCAATGAGCACGGCATTTGGTTGGGATGATCTTTACGTTGGTATCGCAGTTGTTGCGCTATCAGCAGTGGTTATCTTTGGTGGTATCAAGCGTATTGCGAAAGTAGCAGAGCTGATTGTTCCTGTGATGGCACTTGCTTA
The DNA here is from genome assembly GCF_010092875.1 of Vibrio sp. LB10LO1. Lineage (NCBI taxonomy): Bacteria > Pseudomonadati > Pseudomonadota > Gammaproteobacteria > Vibrionales > Vibrionaceae > Vibrio > Vibrio sp. LB10LO1. Next base: position 63,195 of record NZ_JAADJW010000006.1, on the reverse strand, counting down.
CCTAGTGCTAGCACTGTTCGTTATGTTCTCTAACCTAGACAAACTTCCTGATGTACTGATGCTTATCTTCAAGAGCGCATTTGGTCTGCAAGAAGCAGCGGCTGGTGGTCTTGGTTACGCAATCGCACAGGCGATGATCAACGGTATCAAACGCGGCCTATTCTCGAACGAAGCTGGTATGGGTTCTGCACCAAACGCGGCGGCATCAGCAACGCCTTACCCACCACACCCAGCATCTCAAGGTTATGTTCAGATGCTAGGCGTGTTCATGGATACTATCGTTATCTGTTCGGCGACTGTGGCTATCATCCTGATGTCAGGTGAATATGTAGGCCAAGCGACGGAAGTGACAGGTATCGAGCTAACTCAGCGCGCATTGAGCTCGCAAGTCGGCGATTGGGGCGGCATCTTTGTTGCTGTAGCAATCTTCTTCTTCGCGTTTACTTCTATCATTGCAAACTACTCGTACGCAGAAACGAACTTAATCTTCCTAGAGCACAACCATAAAGCGGGTCTAGGTATCTTCCGTATCGTTGTACTAGGTATGGTTATGTTTGGTGCGCTAGCTTCTCTACCAGTGGTTTGGTCATTGGCCGATGTTTCTATGGGTCTGATGGCGATTGTGAACTTGGTGGCGATTATCTTGCTATCAGGCATCGTGATTAAGCTGGCGAAAGACTACAACCGTCAGCTAAGCGAAGGCAAAGTGCCTACGTTTGATCCGAATGACTTCCCTGAGCTGAAATCTCAGTTAGAAGAAGGTATTTGGGACAACAACAAGAAAGATAGCTAATTGATGTCCAATCATCGTTGAAAGCTATCAACACGATTCAAAAAGCCATGCAGACAATGCATGGCTTTTTTTGTACCCTAATGGAAAACAAAATTAGGGAAGTTAAAGTCATGCTTATCGTAGTTTCTCCAGCTAAAACGCTCGATTACGAATCACCACTCGCGACCGAGAAGTTTACTCAGCCAGACTTGGTTAGCTATTCAAAAGAGCTGATCGAGGTATGCCGTAAATTAACACCTGCCGATGTGTCATCACTGATGAAAGTGAGCGACAAAATCGCTGATTTGAACGTTGGTCGCTTCCAAGAGTGGAGTGAAACCTTCACCACCGACAACGCGCGCCAAGCGATTCTTGCGTTTAAAGGTGATGTGTACACTGGTCTTGAAGCGGAAACTCTTTCAGATGCCGATTTCGATTACGCGCAAGATCATCTACGAATGCTGTCTGGCCTTTACGGTCTGCTTAAGCCGCTTGATTTGATGCAGCCATACCGTCTTGAGATGGGCACTAAGCTAGCGAACGAAAAGGGCACTAACCTTTACCAGTTCTGGGGCAACGTCATTACCGATAAGCTGAATGAAGCGATTGCTGCGCAAGGCGACAACGTACTGATCAACCTAGCATCGAACGAATACTTCAAAGCGGTGAAGCCAAAGAACTTAGATGCACAAGTGATCACACCAATCTTCAAAGATTGTAAGAATGGTCAATACAAGGTGATCAGCTTTTACGCGAAGAAAGCGCGCGGCATGATGGCTCGTTACATCATCGAAAACCGTATCGAAAGCGTTGCTGACCTCACTAAGTTTGATGTTGCGGGTTACTACTTCGTTGAAGAAGAGTCGACACCAACAGACTTAGTGTTTAAACGAGAAGAGCAAAACTGATTGAGCGAAGTTAAGTTTCAGCTCTGCTAAACAATTCAAACGAAAAGCCGGATAGTTATCCGGCTTTTTTTATTTCATCGAACACTGATCTTAATTTCATTTATTACATAAAAATTTTAGTTATTAAAAAATAGTTGAGTAAGAAGGTTTAAAGTTGTATTTTAAATGCAACTTTAAAAATAAAGGAGTTCTCCTATGTCAGACTTCAAGCTCACACACAAAAAAGCCTCTAAGTTATCAGAGTACGTTGCACTGCGTATTACCAAGTTGCTGAAATTCACTCTGAACATCTTCTACGGCAAGAAATACGCAAAGCGAGCGGTGATTCTTGAAACGATCGCAGCTGTGCCCGGTATGGTTGCGGGCATGTTCAACCACCTCAAAGCGCTACGTCGAATGAAAGATGATGAAGGCTGGATCCGAGAACTCCTCGACGAGGCCGAGAACGAGCGCATGCACCTGATGATTTTCCTCGATATTGCCAAGCCGAGTTTGATTGAGCGTTTGCTCGTGCTGCTTGGGCAAGGCGTGTTTATTCTCGTGTATAGCTTCATCTATCTACTGTCTTCTAAAATCGCTCACCGTGTTGTGGGCTACTTCGAAGAAGAAGCATGTAATAGCTACACAGAGTACCTAGAGAAAATTGATAGTGGGGAAGTGGAGAACGTACCAGCTCCGACTCTGGCGGTTGATTACTATAAGCTGCCTGCTGATGCGATGCTAAGAGATGTGATTTTGCGGATTCGAGAAGATGAAGCGGGGCACCGTGACCGTAACCATGGCTTCGCGGATGCCTATGAAGACAAAACGCTTCCAGCCCATCAGCTGTAAACATGAAAAACAAAAAGAGCCGCGATTGCGGCTCTTTTAGATTTGGAATTAATCAGACGTGATTACTTTTTCTTAGCGGTTTTCTTCTTAGCTACTTTCTTCTTGTCGTCTTTTTTCTTTTTCTTCTTAAACACAGGTTTTTTGTGTTTAGGGCGCATCTCTTTCACGAAACGCTCTTTGATGTCTTCTTTTACGTAACGAGCAACGCGATCCATCATTGGTTGGTCGTGTGCTTCTACGATTGAGATAGCGTTACCTTTCTTACCAGCACGAGCCGTACGGCCTATACGGTGAAGGTATACGTCAGCCGTGCGCGGCATATCGTAGTTGATTACGTGTGATACGTCTGGAAGGTCGATACCACGCGCCGCTACGTCTGTCGCTAGTAGTACGTTAACTGTGCCTTCACGGAAGCGAGAGATTGCGTTGTTACGACGATCTTGAGGCATTTCACCTTGAATCCAAGAACATGGAATCTGCGCGCTTTCTAGTTGTGCACGAAGCTCTGCTAAACGCTCACGAGTCTTCAAGAACACGATAGTGCGTTCTGCTTGCTCTGTAATGATGTGTTTTAGTAGGGCAAGTTTATGCTCTGCGTCATCAGCACGGTGGTACCACTGTGCAATCTTCTTACGCTCACGCAGTGGGGATTTAGCGTCGATCTCTGCTGGTTCGTTCAGTAGGTCTGCTGTGAAACCTTCAACGCCTTTGCCTTCTAGTGTTGCTGAGAACAGAAGGGTTTGTTTACGCCAGCGACATTCGTTAGACAGGCGGTCAACCGTTGGCGCAAAGCCCATGTCTAGCATGCGGTCTGCTTCATCAAGGATTAGCCATTCAATTGCACGACAGTCAAAACGTTCTGCGTCGATGTATTCACGTAGACGACCTGGTGTTGCTACTACGATGTCTTGTGTGGTTGCTAGGATGTCTGCGTGTTCTTGGTATTGAACGCCACCTGTGATGGTGAAGATGTTTAGCTTGGTGTTTTTCGCTAGTGCACGCGCTTGATCCGCTACCTGCATCGCAAGCTCACGAGTTGGCGTTAGGATCAGAATACGAGCAGGCCCAGGTTTACGACGTGGGAAATCTTGCAGGTATTGCAGTGCTGGCAGGACGAACGCTGCCGTTTTACCCGTACCAGTTGGTGCTGACGCTAGAATGTCACGACCATCTAACGCTTGTGGAATCGCTTCTGCCTGAATTTTAGTTGGGCGTTCATAGCCCATCTCATCAATGGCTTCAAGTAGGTTTTGGTCTAGATCAAGTTCAGCAAAGGTTCTGATCACAATGAGTTCTCCACAAGCAAAGCTTGGTTAATGGTTCGCCACAGCAGCATAGAATATAAAAAGGTCGCACATTATAAAGTGATTGGTGACAAGGATCACATGTTATTTCACATCTTAAGGTAAAACTCGCGAGTTAGCTGGATAAAGTCGTCGCTGTAGCCCTCGCTCGAGTGGATGATCAAATGCGTTTCTTGAGTATCACAAGCTTGTTTGGCTAATTCAAACAGTAAACGGTGCACGGGCTTTTTCTGTGATGGTTGCACGCGGCACAGACGTGACAAGTGCCACCCCTGTTGCAGCGCCATAGTAATAAATTGCTCGCCTTCGGTAATCGGCAGGACGAAATTGGCTGTCCCTTCCTCAGTCAGCAGTTCATGACATCGGTTGAGTAATGCGCTGTGCTGCAAGGTATCTGTGTGCCTGGCGGTTGCGCGCTGGCTTTGTTTCGATTGCTCGCCACTGTTGAAGTAGGGCGGGTTGCAGATGATGTGTTCAAAGCGCTGCTCAGATTCAAATTGCAATACATCGGTGTGGCGAACGCAGAGTCTGTCTGACCACGAAGATTGGGCGAAGTTTTTCTGTGCCGCTTCGACCGCCGAGATTTCAATATCAAGGGCAGTGATCTGTGCGTTAGGAAACCGCTGAGCGCACATTAATGCCAGCAAACCTGTGCCCGTGCCGACGTCCAAAATTTTATTCTGTGGTGTGCAATTTGCCCAAGCACCAAGCATCACACCATCGGTACTGACAGGCATGCCACTTTCGCCACCGTAAATGGAAAATTGCTTGAACTTGAAGCCTTTAGTCTGAATTCTTTCGCTCTTCATGATTGTTTTATATTTACTCAATAATAGAGAGAAATGCTCTATTGTTTCTTAATTGTGTAGATTGTTATCTTGTTGGTTATTAAATTGTATTCTCAATTGATCGAGACAAAGAACTGGTCATAAAACCTAGAGTAGTGATATTCACTGCTTTTAAGTTGGCGAACTAAATTAATATGGTGTTTTTTTCTTAAAGGTTGCCAAATGATGGGTCTTTCGTCATTATGCGGCGGAAAATTTATAGATTGAACCACAGGTACTCATTTTATTTGGGTATACAAAAAGTGGTCGATGCATACACAACATTCATTAATTCAGAAAAAGGGTTATCTGTGAAGCAGACGTTAAAACTAACAGATATTATCGCAGTAGGCTTTATGCTATTTGCGTTCTTTTTGGGTGCCGGCAACATCATCTTTCCACCACTAGCGGGTCAGCTAGCGGGTGATCATTTGATGCCAGCAATGTTCGGTTTCTTGCTAACAGCGGTAGGTCTACCTCTTATTACTATCGTTGCTATTGCTGTAGCAGGCGGCTCTTGGGATCACTTGACTCAAGATCTTCCTAAGAAAGCAGCAGTGCTGATGGCGGCGTTGATCTTCATCATCATCGGTCCTGCATTTGCTGCACCTCGTACTGGCCTTGTGGCTTACGAGATGGCTATCAAACCATTCTTCTTAGATGCATCACAAGCGCATCTAACGTCATTCTCAATCTTGTTCTTCGCGGTAGCAATGGCTTTCGCTTGGTTCCAAGGTCGTTTGATTGACTTGATTGGTAAAGTGCTAACGCCAGTACTGTTCCTTGGTCTTATCGTTCTTGCGATCGCTGTATTTGTTGACCCGCAAGGCGAAATGATGGGCGCGCATGGCGAGTACCTAACTCAGCCGCTAACCAAGGGCTTCCTTGAAGGTTACAACACCATGGATACGTTCGCATCGTTGATGTTCGGTATGCTAATGGTGGATGCACTTCGTAGCAAAGGCATCACTGAGCGCGCGGCAACAACGAAATACCTAATCTGCGCTGGTTGTATTGCCGCTGCGGGTCTTGCGTTTGTATACATCTCATTGTTCTACCTAGGCGCGACGAGTGCAACTATTGCAGCGGGTGCAGACAACGGTGGTGCAGTACTGAGCCAGTACGTTCAAGCGTTATTTGGTCCTTACGGTCAGATTGTTCTTTCAATCATTGTACTGTTGGCATGTTTGACGACAGCGATTGGCCTTATCTCGGCATGTTCAGATTTCTTTAGCTCTAAGACAAAACTGACTTACAAGCAGTGGGTTATTATTAACGGTGCGGCTTGTGCTCTAATTGCTAACGTTGGTCTAGCTCAACTGATCTCTCTATCAGTGCCAGTGCTATTTGCACTTTACCCTGTAGCGGTTGCATTGGTTGCGCTAACGTTTGTTCGCAGCAAGCTGCCAAACCCACGTGTGGCATACCGCTCTGTACTACTAGTATCTCTACTGTTTGCATTGATTGATGCTGCGAAAGTAGCAGGTCTAGACGTTTCAGCATTCGACATGCTGCCACTATTCGAAGTGGGCATGGGTTGGGTTCTACCAACGTTTGCAGCGATTGTTTGCATGTTCTTTGTTGCTAAATCTTCACAACCAGAGTTGACTGAAGAAGCGGTATAATTGCTGACTCGCAAGATTAAAAAAGCCCGGTGAAGTGATTCACCGGGCTTTTTGTTTGTCTGTTGTATCGTCACTGCTATTGCTGACTTATAGCGTGTCGTGAAACTCCACCAACACTTGCTCACACCATTTCTCGATGCGTTCGTCACTCAGTTCATACTGGGAATCTTCATCCAGCGCTAAGCCGACAAACTGGCTGCCATCTTCAGTCAATGCTTTTGACGCTTCAAACTCATAACCTTCGTTTGGCCAGTAGCCAATGAATTGCGCGCCAGTCGCTTTGAGTTCGTCATGCAGGAGACCCATCGCGTCAAGGTACCATTCGCCATAGCCTTCTTGGTCACCCAAGCCAAACAGAGCAACCACTTTGCCTTTTAGCGGTGTCGTTGCAATGTCTTCCCAGATTGCACTCCAATCTTCTTGGATTTCACCGAAGTCCCAAGTCGAGATACCAATCAGCAGTAAATCGTAGTCTGCCATCAGTGACAGCGGTGTCTCTTTCACGTTGTGAATGTCGACAAGGTCTTCACCAATGATATTGCGAATTTTCTCTGCTGCCATTTCTGTGTAGCAGGTGGTTGAGCCGTAAAAGAGTCCGATTTTCATTATATTCGTCGTTTTTTGTGTTGCTGTTGTGGCAGATTCTAACCATAAAACGGGGAAGATTGCAGCGAATATCCCTAGGGAGATGATTTTTTTATGGTATTGGTTGGGCTCTTGCCTTACTCTCAATACTGTAAATATAAACAGATAAGGAAGCATTCATGACGGCACAACAGCCTGTCAATCAACAAGATTTTGGCCTTGTTGAGCAATTCTTAGATGCGATGTGGATGGAGCGTGGCCTATCAGAGAACACGTTGGCTTCCTACCGAAATGATTTAATGAAACTGCTCGCGTGGATGGAGCAACATAGCTACCGCCTGGATTTCATCAGTCTGTCTGGCTTGCAAGAATACCAAAGCTATCTTGTAGATTTAGATTACAAGCAGACTTCCCGCGCGCGTATGCTGTCGGCGATTCGCCGTTTGTTCCAATACATTCACCGTGAAAAAGTACGCGCGGATGATCCGAGTGCTTTGTTGGTCAGCCCAAAGTTGCCGCAGCGCCTACCTAAAGACATCAGTGAAGAGCAAGTCGATGCTCTGCTAGATGCACCAGATCCGAATGACCCAGTTGAGCTGCGTGATAAAGCCATGCTTGAATTACTTTACGCGACAGGTCTGCGTGTGACAGAGCTAGTCAGCTTGACAATGGAAAACGTCAGTTTGCGCCAAGGGGTAGTGCGCGTGACGGGTAAAGGTGGTAAAGAACGCCTTGTCCCAATGGGAGAGAACGCGGTCGATTGGATTGAAACTTTTATCCAACAAGGTCGGTCTGCTTTATTGGGGGAGACTACGTCAGATGTGGTTTTCCCGAGTAAACGTGCTAGGCAGATGACTCGCCAAACGTTTTGGCACCGTATCAAGTACTATGCTGTGATAGCGGGTATTGATACTGACCAGTTGTCGCCGCACGTACTTCGCCATGCTTTTGCAACACACTTATTGAACTATGGCGCAGATCTCAGGGTCGTACAGATGCTGTTGGGGCATAGTGACTTATCGACCACGCAAATTTATACTCACGTGGCGACTGAGCGATTGAAACAAATCCACAGTCAACACCACCCAAGAGCATAATGATGGTTTGGTTCATCCATTGTCTCATTGGATGAAAGGATTTAATTTTAAGGTGAATTTAATGAGCGTATTACGCCGACTAACTCTGCTGACTTTACCGTTTTTCGTTACCGCTTGTGGTGCTGAAGAAAGTCAGGCAAAAACGGAAACTCCTGCACAACAAGTCGCACCAGCGGCAAAACAGACTTTTGATGAGGCTGCACTAAAAGCCAAGTTCTCTAAGTTGGGGGTATCTATTCTTGATATCCAACCATCAGACGTTGCTGGTTTATTAGAAATTCAAACCAATGGTGGTGTGCTGTTTGCATCAAACGATGGTAATCACTTTATTGCCGGTACGCTTTACGCCATCGATGATAACGGCGGCTACAAAGACGTCGTTGCTGAACGTCAAGCACCATTGAATGCAGCAAAAATCGCAAAGTTCTCTGACAGCGTGATCGAATATAAAGCGGACAACGAGAAGTATGTGGTGACGGTATTTACGGATATCACATGTGGTTACTGTGTGCGTCTGCATAGCCAAATGCAAGGTTACAACGACTTAGGCATTACTGTTCGTTACATGGCGTACCCTCGCCAAGGCGCAACAGGCCCAGTCGCTGAGCAGATGGCAACTATTTGGTGTGCAGAGGATCCTCAATCCGCTATGCACAACGCAAAAGTGGAACGTACATTTGATAACCCAGCGAAAGATCTTAAGCAGTGTAAAGAGACTATCCAAGCGCATTACAACCTAGGTCGTGAGCTTGGTATTTCTGGTACACCTGCGATTTTCCTACCAAACGGTGAGCTAGTCGGTGGTTACCTTCCGCCAGCAGATCTGCTAAAACGTTTAGAGCAACAATAATCCTTTAAGGAGCAGAGCCAGCCGTATTCGCTGGCTCTTTTCAAACATGATAGAAATTCAACGACGTCCCGAACCGGATCTTTCTCTTCTTCCTGATTCCATTCCTGCCATTCTAAAGCGCATATACATTAACCGTGGCATCACGGATGTGGCTCAACTAGAAACCTCTGCACGCGGTTTGCATTCGTACCAACAGTTGGGTGGCATTGACCAAGCGGTTGAACTGCTGTTCCAAGCCATTAATGAGCAAAAGCGCATTATTGTGGTCGGTGATTTTGATGCCGATGGTGCAACCAGCTCTGCTTTGTCGGTGCTTGCCTTACGTATGCTGGGCAGTAATAACGTGGATTACTTGGTGCCGAACCGTTTCGAAGATGGCTATGGACTGAGCCCGGAAGTGGTTGATCAAGCTTTAGAGCTTGGCGCAGAAATGATCATGACGGTGGATAACGGGGTCTCGTCGATTGAGGGTGTCCGTTATGCTAAAGAAAATGGCATTACGGTGCTGGTGACTGACCACCACTTACCGGGGCAAGTGCTTCCGGATGTGGATGCGATGGTGAACCCAAACCTAGACAGCTGTGCTTTCCCATCGAAAGCATTGGCTGGGGTAGGCGTGGCTTTCTATCTGATGATGGCACTGTGCGTGTACATGCGCAAACAGAATTGGTTCGCGCAGCAAGGCATGCAAGAGCCTAAGTTAATGGAACTGATTGACTTAGTGGCACTTGGTACGGTCGCCGATGTTGTGCCGCTGGATGAAAATAACCGTATCCTTGTACACCAAGGTTTGCAGCGTATTCGTGCGGGCAAAGCACGTCCGGGCATTCAAGCCTTGATTGAAGTCGCGAAGCGCGATGCACATCGTTTGGTCGCGTCTGATTTTGGTTTCGCTCTGGGACCACGCATTAACGCCGCAGGTCGCTTGGATGACATGTCATTTGGTGTTGAGTTGCTGATGTCTAATAACATCCATGCCGCGCGTCGCATGGCGAGTGAGTTGGACGGTTTGAACCAAACTCGTAAAGAGATTGAAGAAGGGATGAAGCAGGAGGCGATGGCTTTTTGTGAGCGTCTTCAATTTGGTGAAAACAGTGAACTGCCATACGGCCTAGCGCTGTTCCAACGTGATTGGCACCAAGGCGTGATTGGTATTCTTGCTTCGCGTATCAAAGAGAAGTTCCATCGTCCGGTTATCGCCTTTGCTGATGGTGGTGAAGGGACAATTAAAGGCTCTTGTCGCTCTATTCCGGGGCTTCACATGCGTGATGCGCTGGATTTCATCGATACACAAAACCCTGGTTTGATCATCAAATTTGGTGGCCACGCGATGGCGGCGGGCTTAACCATCAAAGAGCAAGACTTTGAACGCTTTAGCCGTTTGTTTGATGAAGTCGTGAAGAAAGAGTTGGATGAAGCCGCGCTTAAAGGCGTGATCATGTCTGACGGTGAGCTTAAGCCTGAAGAGTTTTCCATGCATGTCGCGGAGCAGCTGCGCTCGGGTGGCCCTTTTGGTCAAGCTTTCCCAGAGCCAATTTTCGATGGTGAGTTTAAAGTATTGCACCAAAAGCTGGTGGGGGAGAAGCACCTTAAGTTGATGCTAGAGCCGCTTTACAAAGGTCATCCAACCAATGTGATGATCGACGGTATTGCGTTTAACGTTGATTTGCGTCGTTGGCCAGATGCATCGGTCAAAACAGTACGCCTAGCGTATAAGTTGGATGTGAATGAATTTCGTGGCAACCAATCATTGCAACTAATGATTGACCTCATCGAAGCCAAGTAATACCTAGAAAGTCACTTCTTATAGAGTACGGTCGCCTTTTTGTGGGGCAAAAATTTTATGACCGTGCTCTCTCTAATTGCAATCTGATTTCCCACCCGAAATTTTCCTGTATCTCCGTCACATTTTTGAGTAGAATTTCTCGGTTAAATTCTATTCTAAAATGTTGAGCCAACATGTTTGAAATCAATCCAATTAAAAACCGTCTGCAGGACGTGTCTGAGCGCACGAATGTCCTGAGGGGGTATCTTTGACTATGACGCTAAGAAAGAGCGTCTAGAAGAGGTCAACGCAGAACTTGAACAACCGGATGTATGGAACGAGCCAGAACGTGCGCAAGCACTAGGCAAAGAGCGTGCATCTCTTGAAGCGGTTGTAGAGACGATCGATCAACTAGAACAAGGTGTAGAGGACGTTGAAGGTCTTCTAGAGCTTGCGGTTGAAGAAGAAGATCAAGAAACGTTTGACGAAATCGAACCAGAACTTGCTGAGTTGGAAGAGAAGCTAGAACAGCTTGAATTCCGTCGTATGTTCTCTGGCGACCACGACAGCTCTGATTGCTACATCGATTTGCAAGCAGGCTCAGGTGGTACAGAAGCACAAGACTGGACCAACATGATGCTACGTATGTACCTACGTTGGGCTGAAGCGAAAGGCTTTAAGTCTGAGGTGATCGAAGTATCGGAAGGCGAAGTTGCGGGTCTTAAGGGCGCAACTGTGAAGATCTCTGGTGAGTACGCTTACGGCTGGCTACGTACAGAAACAGGCGTTCACCGTCTTGTTCGTAAATCGCCATTCGATTCAGGCGGCCGTCGTCATACCTCATTTGCTTCTGCGTTTATCTACCCAGAGATTGATGAAAACATTGATATCGACATTAACCCGTCTGACCTACGTATCGACGTTTACCGTGCGTCAGGTGCGGGTGGTCAGCACGTTAACACCACTGAATCTGCGGTACGTATCACGCACGTTCCAACGAACACAGTAGTGCAATGTCAGAACGACCGTTCTCAGCATAAGAACAAAGATCAGGCAATGAAACAGCTTCGAGCGAAGCTATTTGAGCTTGAATTGCAAAAGCAAAACGCGGAAAAACAAGCTAATGAAGACGCTAAGTCTGACATTGGCTGGGGTAGCCAGATCCGTTCTTACGTATTGGATGACTCGCGCATTAAAGACCTCCGTACGGGCGTTGAAAACCGTAATACTCAAGCGGTTCTTGATGGCGATCTGGACAAATTTATTGAAGCTAGCCTGAAATCAGGTCTATAAAGCTTTTCACCGACAAAAAACAGGATACATCGAAAATGACTGATGCTGTTCAAAACGAAACTGTACAAGAAGCCTCTGCACAAGAAGAGAACAAGCTAATTGCTGAACGCCGCGCTAAACTGGATGCAATCCGAAAGAGCTGCAAAGCGAACGGCCATCCAAACGACTTCCGTCGTGACGCACTAGCGGGCGACCTTCAGAAAGAGTTCGGTGAAAAGACGAAGGAAGAGCTAGAAGAGCTTAACCACGTAGTAGCAATCGCTGGCCGTATCATGGCTAAACGTGGCCCATTCTTGGTAATTCAAGAAACTTCTGGCCGTATCCAAGCTTACGCTGATAAGGCGGTACAAAAAGTACTGAAAGAAAAATACCAAGGTCTAGATATCGGTGACATCATCGGTGTTAAAGGTGCGTTGCACAAGTCTGGTAAAGGCGACCTATACGTGAACATGGAAGAGTTCGAATTGCTAACCAAAGCACTTCGTCCACTACCAGAGAAGTTCCACGGCCTAACTGACCAAGAGATGCGTTACCGTCAACGTTACGTTGACCTAATCGTTAACGAAGATTCTCGTCAAGCGTTCGTAGTACGTTCTAAAGTAATGTCTGCAATCCGTAACTTCATGATCACTAAACAGTTCATGGAAGTTGAAACGCCAATGATGCACGTTATCCCTGGCGGTGCGAGTGCACGTCCATTCATCACGCACCACAACGCACTAGACATGCCAATGTACCTACGTATCGCACCAGAGCTATACCTGAAGCGTCTAGTTGTTGGTGGTTTCGATCGCGTATTCGAAATCAACCGTAACTTCCGTAACGAAGGTCTTTCTCCACGTCACAACCCAGAATTCACAATGATGGAATTCTACATGGCGTACGCAGACTACAAAGATCTGATGGACCTAACTGAAGAGCTACTAAGCTCAGTTGCTCTAGAAGTTCTAGGTTCAACGTCAATGCCTTACGGTGATGACACGGTTGAATTTGGCGGCACTTACACTCGTATGAGCATGTTCGAAGCAATCAAGCACTACAACCCAGACCACGCGCAAATCCAAGCGCTAACAGAAGAAGACATTCAAAACCGTGACCTAATGGTTTCTATCGCGAAATCTGTTCACGTTGAAGTAGAATCTTTCTGGACATGTGGTCAGCTTCTTGAAGAGATTTTTGGTGAAACAGCAGAACCTAAGCTAATGCAGCCAACGTTCATCACTGGTTACCCAGCAGATATCTCTCCATTGGCTCGTCGTAGCGATGACAACCCGTTCTTCACTGACCGCTTTGAATTCTTCATCGGTGGCCGTGAAGTAGCGAACGGCTTCTCTGAGCTTAACGACGCTGAAGACCAAGACGCGCGCTTTAAAGCACAGGTTGAAGCGAAAGAGTCTGGTGATGACGAAGCAATGTTCTACGATGCAGACTACATCACTGCACTAGAGCACGGCCTACCACCAACAGCAGGTCAAGGTATCGGTATCGACCGCCTAGTTATGCTGCTGACTAACACGCACACTATCCGTGACGTGATCCTATTCCCAGCGATGCGCCCACAAGCGTAATCTCCTCGCTGAGTCATAAAAACCACCTTCGGGTGGTTTTTTTGTAACTTTAATTTGAGCTAATTCAACTATTTGCATTTTAGTTCGGATGGTATAGTCAAATAACCATTCGCCAAATCTCAATCTGTTGCATAGTCTTAATATTGAGACAGACTTCGTCAGGCACAGTCTCGATAATGTTACCCGTTCGCAAAGATGGGTTTGTGGAGCGAAATTTCTATCAACAATCAATAAGGGTTAAAGAATGGCTGGGCAGTTTAAGATGGATTCCATTCCGGGATCGCTAGTCGTAGTTGGCGGTACTTACGAACCTTGGTTATCAGTACTAGAACAAGTGGGATGGAAGTGTCACCAAGTGGGTGACTTACGTAAAGCCAACACATTGTTAGAAGATATTGGACCATGCATTGGTATAGTTGACCTCAGCCATGATGAGTTCAGTCTTAACGGTTTAGCAAACTTAGTGAGTTCTCATAAGCACGTGCGTTGGTTGGCTTTCATCCGCGAATCTCAACTTGGAACTGATACCATCTGTCAGTTCATCGTGAACTTCTGTATCGACTTTTTCACTGCGCCAATTCCAGATGCGCAGCTGCTAAGCACCATTGGCCACCAATTGGGCATGCTAAAACTAGAGAAGAAAGTCTGGCCGAGCTTTGGTAATAGCTTAGACATGGGGTTGATTGGTGAATCTATCCCAATGAAGCGCCTGCGTGATCAAGTGAAACGTATTGGTCCAACGGATGTGAGTATTCTTATCTACGGCGAAAGCGGTACAGGTAAAGAGGCCGTTGCGCGTGCTATTCATAAAGTCTCTTCACGCTCTCACAAGCCATTCTTGTCAATCAACTGTCGTGCACTCAACGAGCAACGTTTCCAAGCGGAAGTGTTTGGTATTGATGCCGATGAAGAGATGGGACCAAGCCTACTTGAGCAAGCCGATGGCGGTACCGTTCTTTTCAATGACATCTTAACGATTTCGAAAGAGCAGCAGATGAATCTCTTGCGCTTCTTGCAAGAAGGTACGATTGAGACTCGTGATGGCGCGAAAAACGTTAATGTGCGTGTTCTGGCTGCGAACTCATCAGACGTTGAGAAAGCGCTAATCGATGGTGACTTCAATGAAGAGCTTTACCATTACATCAACGTACTGCGCATCAACGTACCGAGCTTGAAAGAGCGTGCGAGTGACATCGCTTTGTTGGCGCGTTTCTACCTGCAGGAATTCTCAAAAGAGTACAACTCACAGGCAAAGAGCTTCTCGGAAGACACTTTGAAAGCGCTGACGCGTTACTTTTGGCCAGGTAACGTCCGTGAGTTGATGAACCAAGTGAAACGCGCAGTTCTGATGTCGGATAGCGTCATGATTGAAGAGCATCACCTAGACTTGCCTCAACGTAACGACTCAAAACGCAGTCTGAAGTCGATTCGTGAGAAGAGCGAACGAGATGCATTGCTGGTGGTGTTGGAGTCGCACTCTGGTCAGGTATCGAATGCCGCAAAAGAGCTTGGTGTATCGCGTGCTACCATGTATCGATTACTGAACAAACACAACTTGATTTCAGAGCAGACGGTATAAACCGTCTATCTGGCAGCAAGATTAAAGGAGCGGAATGTCGCTCCTTTTTTGTGCGTAAATGCTGAGTATTTATAAAACTCGAGTTTTTATATATTCCTTAGTTGAATATGTTATTCAAAAAACCATATGCAACCTGATTTTAGGCTAATGGTTTGTTTTTAAGCAAAAATACAAAAATGGTTTGATAAATATCCTCTGTTGCTTACAATTCAACCGTAACTCAATGAGTTATATCACATCAATCACGGATTAATTTTTAGCTAGGAGGCGCAAGATGAAACATTACGTTGTTAACACCACTGCTTGCGCTGATCGTATGTCTGATGTTCGCTCAACCTTCGAAGCGATCAAACAAGACGCCATTGGCTCATTAGATTAAATTAATCCGTAACCTACCTCTTATTTCTAGGCTGCGGAAAAGTAGCGGCTTAGTCTCAACAGAATCTCTCTGTGTAATTAGCCCACTATTTTTCCCAGTCGATTATCTATCGCTATTTGGAGAAAAATTATGCGTCACTCTATCTATTTGAAATTGGCCACCGTGCTTTTGAAAGCTGATTTGAAACGTGAAGAAAAGCAATGGCAACGTATGGTCCGCCGTCATGCTCATCAAATCCCTTGGACAAATGAGCACTTGTTAAAAGATATTGGCTTAGATAAAGAAGGTCGTACAAATCATGTCAGTGTGCCTGATGCTGTCAAAGTTGAACGCCGAGTTCGTCATCTTCGCCGTGTTTTAACTGCGCGAATACCAACGTAATCAGTAACCCAAGTGGAACTGTCACTCACATATATTCGGTTCAACTTGGGTTTAACTCACTGATGCAAAGAGGCTGACCATTGTGGTCAGCCTCTTTGTTTTTGGTCCATTGGGAAATAAAGCGCTATGGGCACGGGTTCGAGTAAGTGGTGCCAATCGCTTGGATGTCATTGAGCAATTCTTCACTTAAATGAACATTGATACTGTCGATGTTTGATTTGAGCTGCTCTAGGTTAGTTGCGCCAATGATATTAGAACCCACAAATGGGCGTTGATTGACAAATGCCAGCGCCATCTGAGCAGGATCTAAACCGTGGTCACGAGCAAGGTTTACATACGCTTCTGTGGCTTTCACGCCTTGCGGGGTGAAGTAGCGAGCAAAGCGCTCCCAAATGGTGCAACGTGCGCCTTCAGGTTTCGCTCCGTTTAGGTATTTACCACTCAAACAACCAAATGCCAGCGGTGAATAAGCCAGTAGCTGAACGCCTTCGTAGTGGCTGATTTCAGACAAGCCAACTTCGAAGCTGCGGTTTAATAAGTTATATGGGTTTTGGATGGAAACGATTCTCGGCAGGTCATGCTTCTCTGCCAAACGTAGCAGTGACATGACACCCCATGGGGTTTCGTTCGATACACCGATGTAACGTATTTTGCCCGCTTTGACTAACTCAGTCAGTGCTTCAAGTGTTTCGATCAGCGTGACTTCTTCTTGCTTATCTGGGTAAGGGTAGTTGAGCTGTCCAAAGCAGTTGGTTTGACGTTGCGGCCAATGCAGTTGGTATAGATCGACATAATCCGTTTGTAGGCGTTTAAGGCTGTCATCAATCGCGGTATGGATATGTCGGCGGTTTAAGCTCATGTTCTCGCGAATGTAGGGAACGTTGCGTGGACCTGCGACCTTTGTTGCCAATACGACTTTCTCACGCTTACCGCTTTTCGCTAGCCAATTACCTATGTATTGCTCAGTGAGTCCTTGTGTCTCAGCTTTCGGCGGAACGGGATACATCTCGGCAGTATCGATGAAATTCACCCCATGATCGAGGGCAAAGTCGAGCTGTTGAAACGCTTCTTGTTCGGTATTTTGCTCACCAAACGTCATAGTGCCAAGGCAGATCTTACTGATCTCGAGTGATGAGTGCGGTAGTTTTGTATATTGCATTTCACATCCTTGAAGAGTTACCGACTGAATAAGTCATTCCAATATAGGGGATTTTTAGTCGTGGTCGCAAATGATTTAGGTTTCTCAATGTCGTTAACTCGAAACTTATCAATACGCTAACTAGACTTAAAAGATCTTGTGAAGGAGGTGCATTATGCAGAAGCATCAACTCGACATGTGGTTGCATGGCCACCACAAGGACTCTTACAAAACACCGAAGGTCTTTGTGATAGGTTGTTCTGATGTCTCTGACTATCTATTAGCAGTGGAGTACAAACACCAACTAGAGCCAATCAAAGATGGCGAAGATCCGATTCATTTTGGATCGTTAGATTTGGTAAAAGAGGAACTGCTTAGGTTAGGGATTGATAAAGCTTACTTGAGACTGCACAACGCATACGATGAGTTCGGTAGCGATGGCGCAGCCTCTTACTGTGATATTGAACTGTCACTGGTAACGCATTAGGGCCTGTTGATCTTTTGAGCTGATTTTTGCAGCACTTTATGGGAAATTTCTACAAGGCAGAGGCTTTGAAGCGTAGCTAGCCTACATGAGAAGCCGATAACGCTGTAGAAATGAACCACAAAGGCTGCCCGAAGGGTTCGGCTAGAATCGTTTTATGCTTTGTTAAGAAGCATTTACTTAGAATGACTAAGCAACATACTTCTTGCCGCGCCTAAAACGATTCTATCTCGAACGAAATTTAACCGCAAAAGACCTACAGGCCCTAGTTACTCTGATTGGGCGTTAATATAATGCTTCAGTAGGATCTGCTCAGTAAACTGTGTCCTGAGATAGAAACCACGAGGCAGGGTTTTGATCGGTTTTCCGTTCGAACTGTACGCTTCCGTTAAAGCTTTCGCATTTGCAGCTTTCGGACGTAAGTGCAGCGCTTCTCCGTGTCTGGCGGAAATTTGATCAAACTTACCTAGTACGATCAATTCCATCAATTCTTCCCAATCGTTTTTCAGAATCTGCTCTTCTTCTTGATCTGGCGACCAAATCAACGGGCTGCCGACACGGCGCTCAGCCAACGGAATCTCGCGTTCACCTTCTACTGGTACCCAAAGCACACGGGACAGTTTATTACGTACATGACTGGTTTCCCATGTTAAACCTTGCACGCCAGTCAGTGGGGCAACAGAGACAAAGGTGGTCTCTAAAGGTTTGCCAGAATAACCGATCGGAATGCTCTTTAGCTCGATCCCAAGTTTGGCGAAATCTTGCTGAGGCTTGCTGCCGGCTGGGGCTCCCAAATGCCATTCGAGTAATTGACCGACCCAACCTTTATCGCGTTTCAAGTTTTCAGGAACGGTCATGCCTGCCTCTTCGGCAAGCTCTGTAAAGCTTAAGCCCGCAATATCATGCGCGCGTTCCATCAGTTCTGCTTCGGATTGTGGTTCTGGTTTCATAATGACAAGGTGGTATTGGAAAACATCTAGTCTAACAAATTTGAATAAAATCCTCTGTCGAAGATTTCATCGAGCTGGATTAAGAATGATCAATCCATAACTTATCCACAGATTAGGAAGTGACCAATAGGATCTCTATGTGGGCTGGATGAATAAACAGGGGTTTAAGATATGATTGAGGCTTGATTTTATTGAGATGTCATGAAGTCCTACCTGTCCAATGTGGATAAATAACCGATTGTGCGATCTTTGACCGATCTGTATTTGGTGAAAAGATCATCAAGAAAAGTAAGATCATTAATTCAACAAAATCTAAATATATGTATTTATAATCAATGGTTTAGTTAATTTTTTTGTCATTATTGAAATTGGCGCTTGTGATGGTTTTGAACAAAATTCTTTGTTGATAGCGTTTTCTTCACAAAGTTATTCACAGAAAAGGTGAATAAATGTGGGCTATGTCTCAATCTTGTGTTGATAAAATAATGCCTGTTTAAAAGATATCCAAAATTGGCCAAAAGCTAATAAATCTTGCTCATATCACATCAGTAAGTTTGCTAGTAATGGGGATATGTGGAAAAATCACGGTAATAAAAAATTATTCATAGAGGTTAGCCAGTGATAGATGGCGATGGTTACCGACTTAATGTTGGTATTGTGATATGTAATAACCATGGTCAGGTCTTCTGGGCTAAACGATACGGGCAACACTCATGGCAATTTCCACAAGGTGGGATTGACGAAGGTGAAACACCTGAACAAGCCATGTTCAGGGAGTTATATGAAGAAGTCGGTCTGACGAAAAAAGACGTTAAGATCATCGCAACAAGTCGTCATTGGTTAAGATATAAGCTACCAAAGCGATTGGTGCGTTGGGACTCCAAGCCTGTTTGTATCGGCCAAAAACAGAAATGGTTTCTGCTGCGATTAGAATGCGATGAATCCCGCATTAATATGCAGCGTGGGAAATCCCCTGAATTTGATGGTTGGCGCTGGGTAAGCTACTGGTATCCAGTTAGGCAAGTTGTTTCTTTCAAGCGTGACGTATACCGTCGAGCAATGAAAGAGTTTGCATCTTTAGCCATGCCTTTTCGAGAGCGTAAGACGAAAGGGAAAAGAAAAAAGCAACGTAGATAGAGGATTAACATGCTCAGTCAGCTAAGGGAAATAGTTGAAAAAGTCTCCAGAGTCGATGACGTGCATCTGGCACTCGACATATTGGTAAAAGAGACTTGCGCCGCCCTATGCACTGAGTGTTGTACTATTTACCTTGCTAATGAAGAAATGCAGCGCCTTGAGTTAATGGCAACTCAAGGCCTTACTTTTGAAGGCGATAGTATCCATATCAACTTCAATGAGGGCTTGGTCGGTTTGGTGAAGCGCAGTGCAGAACCGTTAAACTTGGCTGAGGCTTCCACTCACCCTGATTTCAAATTCTTTCCTCAATTGGGTGAGCAGGTTTACCACTCTTTTCTTGGTACCCCGATCATCCATCGTAAGCAAGTATTAGGTGTGTTGGTTATCCAGCAGAAAACGCCGCGTTTGTTCAGCGAGATGGAAGAGTCTTTCCTTGTTACCTTGTCTGCTCAGATTGCAATACTGATTGCCCATGCGCAAAATCTCGGTCATTGGCAACTTGCCTCTAAACCAACGGTGATTAAAGGGCTACCAGCTTCAACGGGGGTCGCGATAGGTGAGTTTTGGTTTGACAATACCCAGCCTAATTTGAGCGATGTTTTCCCTGCCTCTGCCTTAGATAAAGAACGAGAACATGAACTGCTTGCGGTCGCGGTGGAAAGGGCGCTGAGCGATTTTCGTCGTATGCGCAAGAAGTTCGACAGTGAAATCAATAAAGACGCCTTGGCGATCTTCGACCTTTTTACTCACTTACTCAATGATCCAATGCTGCGTGGCGATCTCAAGAAGCAGATTGAAAAGGGCGATCGTGCTGACTGGGCGTTACGTCAAGTTGTTGAAACCTACTCGAACCGCTTTGCGCGTATGTCTGACGTGTACCTGCGTGAGCGCGCGCAAGATATTCGAGAGTTAGGGCAACGTCTGCTGTATTTCTTGCACAACAGTGAGCAAGAGCATGCCTCGATTGATCGTCCGGTGATCTTGGTTGCCAATGAACTTACGGCGACTTTACTCGCATCAATTCCAAAACAACACCTGTTGGCTGTGGTGTCACTAGAAGGTGCTGCAAACTCTCACGCTGCGATTCTCTCACGTGCATTGGGTGTTCCTGCCATCATGGGCGCGAACATCAACACCAGCGTCGTAAATGGTAAGAACGGCATTGTTGATGGGTACACTGGTGAGATTTATTTAGAACCGAACAGGCAGCTTCTGCGCGAGTATCGTAGCCTTGTTAGTGAAGAGTCTGAATTGTTCGCCATGGTGAACAAAGACTTAGCACTGCCTGCGATCACGCAAGATGATTGCCATGTTGAAGTAATGCTCAACGCGGGTTTGAGTGCCGATAGCAATATTGCGATCAACTCCGGTGTTGATGGCGTTGGTTTGTATCGAACGGAAATCGCTTTTTTACTTCAGCATCACTTTCCGTCAGAAGATGAGCAGTATCATCAGTACCAAGCGATTCTGAACAGTTACCCGAATCAACGCGTTGTAATGCGTACCCTAGATATCGGTGGTGATAAACCATTGCCGTATCTGCCTATTGATGAAGACAACCCATTTTTAGGCTGGCGTGGTATCCGTTTTACCTTGGATCATCCAGACATCTTTTTGATCCAATTGAGAGCGATGCTAAGGGCGAGTGCGGAAAGTGGCAACTTGAGCATTTTATTGCCAATGGTGTCAGGCATTAAAGAGTTCGACGACGCCGTCGCACTGATTAATCAAGCCTACAGCGAGGTGGTGCTGCTGGATGAGCGAATTCAAGCTCCGAAGGTAGGGGTGATGATCGAAGTGCCTTCAATGGTGTACTTGCTGCCGGCTATCGCTCACCGTGTTGACTTCGTTTCTGTCGGTACCAACGACTTAACGCAATATTTGTTGGCTGTCGATCGGAACAATTCCCGTGTTGCGGATGTCTATGAATCCATGCATCCTGCGGTGTTGTTAGCGTTAAAACAAATTCACGATGTTTGCCACCAATATCAAGTGCCTGTGTGTATTTGTGGTGAGCTAGCTGGTGATCCATTTGGTGCGTTGCTCCTGTTGGGCTTAGGCTACAACAGTTTGAGTATGAACACCTCGAACGTGGCTAAGGTGAAATATTTGATTCGTCATAGCCAACAAAAAGAACTCGAAAAACTCGTCGAAAAAGCCATGTCATGTTCATACGGGCAAGAAATTCATCAAATGATGCATGATTTCTTTATTCAGCAAGGCTTTGCTGGCTTTATTCGTGCAGGTAAGAAGTAGGTAACAGTGACTATCTCTTTATTTATATTATTGCTCGCGCTAGGCGCTTTCGTAGGCGTGATGGCGGGGCTTCTTGGTATCGGAGGCGGACTGATTGTCGTACCTGCGCTACTTTACCTTCTTCCTCTTGCTGGTATCTCTCCTGAAATGAGCATGCACATGGCGTTAGCAACATCATTGGCGAGCATCATCGTGACCTCTGGTTCTTCTGCACTTAACCACCTTAAGCTTGGCAACGTCGATATGTTCGTCGTCAAATGGCTGATGCCTGGCGTGGTGATTGGCGGTTTTGTTGGTGCCAATATCGCCGAGTGGATCCCAACGCATTACTTACCGAAAGTTTTTGGGGTGATTGTGCTGTGTCTAGCTGTACAAATGTTTCGCTCAATTAAGACGAAAAGCGAGAATCCAATGCCAAGTAGTCCGGTCACTATGATGTACGGAACGGGAATTGGTGTGGTATCGAGTCTTGCTGGTATTGGTGGTGGTTCACTGTCGGTGCCTTTTTTAAACAAGCATGGTATTGAAATGCGTAAAGCGGTTGGATCCTCATCGGTGTGTGGCTGCGTGATTGCGATTTCAGGCATGATTGGATTTATCTTACATGGCTACAAAGTAGAAGGGCTACCTGACTACAGTGTGGGCTATGTTTATCTGCCAGCTTTGGCCGCGATTGCGATGACGTCGATGCTCACGACGAAAGTCGGCGCGAAGATGGCAACCAACCTTCCTACGGCGGTCTTGAAGAGGATCTTTGCCGTGTTCTTGATGTTTGTTGCAGCGACCATGCTGCTGTAAAGTCCACCTGTTTTATTAGTAATAAGAAGAGAATGAGTTATGTCTCAGGGATATTTAGAATTTCCCAATATTGATCCGGTTTTAGTCTCTATTGGTCCTGTTTCTGTTCGTTGGTACGGTTTGATGTACCTAGTCGGCTTTATGTTCGCACTATGGTTAGCAAATCGTCGCGCAGATAAGCCGGGTAGTGGTTGGACGCGTGAGCAAGTTTCTGACTTGTTATTCGCGGGTTTCCTTGGGGTAGTGATTGGTGGTCGTGTTGGCTACGTTATTTTCTACAACTTTGATTTGTTCTTAGCCGATCCTCTATACCTATTCAAAGTCTGGACTGGCGGCATGTCATTCCATGGTGGCCTGCTAGGTGTTATCACCGCCATGTTCTGGTACGCACATAAGAATGGTCGCACTTTCTTTGGTGTGGCGGACTTTGTCGCGCCGTTAGTGCCATTTGGCCTTGGTATGGGGCGTATGGGTAACTTCATGAACAGCGAACTTTGGGGACGTGTAACGGATGTGCCATGGGCGATCATCTTCCCGAACGGTGGCCCACTGCCTCGTCACCCATCTCAGCTTTATGAGATGTTCCTAGAAGGTATTGTGCTGTTCTTTATCCTTAACTGGTTTATCAAAAAGCCTCGCCCTTTAGGTGCGGTATCAGGGCTATTTTTAGCTGGATATGGTACATTCCGTTTCCTAGTTGAGTTTGTTCGCGAACCGGATGCACAGCTTGGTCTATTTGGTGGTTACATTTCGATGGGACAAATCCTATCTTCACCGATGATCATTCTGGGTATCCTTATGATGGTTTGGGCGTACAAACGTGGTCTTTACCAAGACAAAGTCCAAGCAGAAACGAAGTAAGGAATTGGTGTGAAACAGTATTTAGATTTGTGTCAGCGTATCGTTGACCAAGGCACTTGGGTTGAAAACGAACGTACAGGCAAACGCTGCCTAACGGTGATCAACGCAGACTTGACCTACGATGTTGCTAACAACCAATTCCCATTAGTGACGACACGTAAGAGCTTTTGGAAAGCGGCAGTTGCTGAGCTACTTGGTTATATCCGTGGCTACGACAACGCTGAAGATTTCCGTAAGCTAGGTACGAAAACATGGGATGCGAACGCAAACCTAAATGAAGCATGGTTGAACAACCCATTCCGTAAGGGCGAAGACGACATGGGACGCGTATACGGCGTTCAAGGTCGTTCATGGGCGAAGCCAGATGGCGGTCATATCGATCAACTGCGTAAGATTGTGGATGATTTGACGCGCGGTGTTGATGACCGTGGTGAAATCCTAAACTTCTACAACCCTGGTGAATTCCACATGGGCTGTTTGCGTCCATGTATGTACAGCCACCACTTCTCACTGTTAGGTGACACGCTGTACCTAAACAGCACGCAGCGCTCTTGTGACGTTCCGCTAGGCCTGAACTTCAACATGGTTCAAGTGTATGTGTTTTTGGCAATCATGGCGCAAATTACAGGTAAGAAACCTGGTCAGGCTTACCATAAGATTGTTAACGCACACATCTACGAAGATCAGCTTGCGCCAATGCGCGATATCCAGTTGAAGCGTGAGCCACTAAAAGCCGCAACTTTCCACATCAACCCAGAAATCAAATCTTTAGAAGATTTAGAAACATGGGTAACCCTAGATGACTTCTGGGTAGAAGGTTACGAGCATCACGATCCAATTCAGTACCCGTTCTCAGTTTAACGAGTATATTGAGTTTTCTAAGCCGCCTTTATGGGCGGCTTTTTTACGCCCGAAGGGAGGAGGGATAGGAGGGAGCAGGCTCTGCCCTGAGGAACGTTTCGCTCCGAGATGTGAGAGGGAATAAAAGCTCCCCAACTCGCCCGTGCCTCGCTCTTGAGGATGACGTTCAATCACTCTGAAATCAAACGGTGTCATTCCCGAAAGCGACGAAGGAGCGTCGTCGGGAGTCTCTTTTACCACAGTTTACAGCGTGATTAAGAAATGAAAGCACTTTGCTGTAGGTAGCGAGAGTGTGGCGCTTGAAGCTCAGTGAAGGTTAGAGAGTATTGACAGAACTTACCGTCCTAGGTGGATATAATCGAGTCTTATCCCTTATCCCTTATCCCTTATCCCTTATCCCTTATCCCTTATCCCGAAGCGTAGCGTTCCATAGGGCGAGCCCGTTTTCGCTTCCCCAAAACGAAAAAAGGCCCCACCGAAGTGGAGCCTAAAATAAGCGATGGTAATCTTATTATTATGCTGTCAGAGCAAGGATAGAGCCTGGTAGCACGATGAATACTGCCAGTAGGTAACCTGCTACAACCGCTTTATTCTTAATAGCTAGTTCTGAAATCACTTCTGCACATTTCACTGGAATCTCACGTAGGAACGGGATACCGAAGATGAACAATGTCGCCAGAATGTTGAACGTTAGGTGTACTAGTGCAATTTGCAGTGCGAATACTGCGAACTCGCCAGATACCGCTGTTGCTGCTAGTAGAGCCGTGATACATGTACCGATGTTTGCACCTAGAGTGAATGGGTAGATGTCACGTACTTTTAGAACACCTGAGCCTACTAGTGGAACCATTAGACTTGTTGTCGTAGAAGAAGACTGAACAAGAACAGTAACTACAGAGCCCGATACGATACCGTGGATAGGACCACGACCGATTGCGTTCTTAAGGATGTCACGTGCACGACCAACCATAAGGCTCTTCATTAGCTTACCCATAACCGTGATAGCTACGAAGATAGTACCGATACCTAGAGCGATTAGCGCTACGCCACCCATAGTGTCGCCAAATGTTGCTAGTGGCTCTTTGATTGCACTTACTACTGGTTTAGTGATTGGCTTGATGAAATCAAAGCCTTTCATGCTCATATCACCTGTATTTAGCAATGGCGATACCAACCAGTGAGAGATTTTCTCTAGGATGCCGAACATCATTTCCAATGGTAGGAAGATCAGTACTGCAAGTAGGTTAAAGAAGTCGTGGATTGTTGCACTTGCGAATGCACGTTTGAATTCGTCTTTACAACGAACGTGACCAAGCGAAACAAGTGTATTTGTTACGGTTGTACCGATGTTAGCACCCATTACCATAGGGATAGCGGTTTCTACAGGTAGACCACCTGCAACCAAGCCCACAATAATAGAAGTTACGGTACTTGAAGACTGGATCAGTGCCGTAGCTACCAAACCGATCATTAGACCTGCGACTGGGTGAGACGCAAATTCAAAGAGTACTTTAGCTTGATCGCCAGTTGCCCATTTGAAGCCGCTACCAACCATAGATACTGCTAGAAGAAGCAGATACAACATGAATGCCAAGTTAGCCCAGCGTAACCAGCGAGTCGTGCTCGAGATTGGTGCTGCTGTAGAAGTAGCTTGGTTCATCATAATTTTCTCCGTGGACCTTTCAGTTCGTTTATTTGGTCTGTTGTTGAAACTGAGGGCGATGTTAGAGATGAAATATTTCAGTAATATGACAGTTCAGTTTCTATGGAGAATTTTTATTATTCTTTTTGATAGTTATCTGTGAAGAAAAATTCACATGAAAATAAGCTATTGATTTTATATGATTTAATTTCACTTTTGTTTTGTTGATAAGTTTTAAGAGCAGATTAAAAAAGTGCGTTTTGCTTCAAGTTTTATGACAGTATGAATATGATATTTTCGGTAAAACTATTGTTTTCTTATGTTTGTGTAGGTTTTGTCGAGGTTATTGTTTGTCGTTGTCACATTTGATATAAAAAGTGTCATCTTCTTTCTAAGGAATGGCTATGTCGCACTTAAACTATAACCACCTTTATTACTTCTGGATGGTGTGTAAACAAGGCTCGGTAACAAAAGCTGCCGATGCATTATTCCTGACGCCACAAACTGTGACAGGGCAGATTAAAGCACTTGAAGACCGTATGAAGGGGAAGTTGACCAAACGTAATGGTCGTACGGTAGAGCCAACAGAGCTTGGACAGCTGGTATTTAAGTACGCAGATCGTATGTTTGGGTTGAGCTACGAAATGCTCGATATCGTCAACTATAGCCAACACTCCAATATCCTATTCGAAGTCGGCGTTGCCGATGCCCTCTCTAAACGTCTCGTCAGTAAAGTGCTGATGACCACGGTTCCAGAGGACAACAGTATTCACTTACGTTGTTATGAATCGACTCACGAACTGTTGCTAGAGCGTTTATCGCAACACAAGTTGGATATGATTCTTTCTGACTGCCCAGTAGATTCGACGCAAAGCCCTGGCCTATATAGTAAAAAGCTTGGTGAAAGCAGCATGAGCTTTTTTGCTTCGTCAGAAACTCCAGACGTCAAGTTCCCCGAAATCCTAGAGAAGAAGAAGCTACTTATCCCAGCAAGCCGAACAGCAATGGGGCGAAAAGTACTGCAGTGGTTTGATCGTCAAGGATTGCAACCAGATGTATTGGGTGAATTTGATGATGTGGCGTTAATGAAGGCTTTTGCTCGATATCGCGATGATGTCATTTTCTTAGCACCGACGGTGTACATGTCCGAGATTGAGGACGATCGCAATTTGCAATTAATTGGGCATGTTGACGATTTGAAGGAAGAGTATTACGTCATCTTTGCCGAGCGAATGATACAACATCCAGCAGTAAAGAACGTTTGTGATGCAGATTTTAGCCAAATGTTTGAATGAACAAGTTTCGTTGCGCAAATAAATAGATTACTATCGACAAAATTATAACTCGAAATTATAAAATCTTTGTAACACAACAAACTGGCCAGGGTTGGGGAAAGTAAGTTGTAGCTAGAGGTACAGCACATGAATCTACAAGAAATGGAGAAAAACTCCGCCAAAGCTGTCGTGTTGCTTAAAGCGATGGCAAATGAAAGACGCCTACAAATCCTTTGCATGCTGCATAATCAAGAGCTTTCGGTCGGGGAGCTTTGCGCAAAACTAGAGTTGAGTCAATCGGCACTGTCTCAGCACTTAGCGTGGCTTCGACGCGATGAGTTGGTTGCAACGCGAAAAGAAGCGCAAACGGTCTACTACACATTAAAGAGTGATGAAGTGAAAGAGCTTATTCAAACACTTCATGGTCTCTATTGTGAGGTAGCTACCGCGTGATGACAGGTCACAAATGAGAAAAAGCTGGCATTGCCAGCTTTTTTTTATGCTTTCAATTTAGTAATACTAAATTTTAGATATAAAAAAACCGGCGTGAGCCGGTTTTTTCTTCACTGTGGAATCAATTCTCTATTAAAGAGCTTTGATTTGTGCAGTGAAACGAGACTTATGACGAGCTGCTTTATTCTTGTGAATAAGGCCTTTAGTCGCCATACGGTCTAGGATAGGTGTAACTGCAGCGAATGCAGCAGTTGCAGCTTCTTTGTCGCCTGCTTCGATAGCAGCAACAGTTTTCTTCATGTAAGTACGCATCATTGAGCGACGGCTAGCATTGTGCTGACGACGTTTCTCAGCTTGGATAGCGCGCTTCTTAGCAGATTTACTATTTGCCAAGGGTCTAACTCCCAAAAACTTATTTCTATGACAATTTAAGGGCGAGGACTATCCCTCATTTGCGCCTAAATGTCAAATGATTTGTGCAAAAACCAATCGAAACCAAAACAAATTTTGGTAACAAAGGTCATCGCGGTTAAGATGGCGGGGATTCTAACAGCATTTTTAGACCATTGCTAATAATTATCCGCCTAGATCTGACAATAAACGGATATATTTTTAACGCCCATTTGTAGCTTTCAAAGGCTTAGAGGAATAGGGTTGGCTATCTTTTGGTGATATTCCGAGGTTACAGTGAGTAAACGACTGCTCAAGTCTGGCATGATCGTCAGTGTCATGACATTAATTTCGCGCGTCCTAGGTTTAGTTCGTGATGTAGTAGTAGCAAACTTGATGGGGGCCGGCGCGAGTGCCGACGTCTTCTTCTTTGCCAATAAAATCCCTAATTTCTTACGTCGTCTGTTTGCTGAAGGCGCGTTTTCTCAGGCTTTTGTACCAGTACTAACCGAGAGCCACGCCCAAGGGGATATGGACAAAACCCGAGAATTGATTGCCCGTGCTGCTGGTACGTTAGGTGTGATTGTCTCTATTGTTACCATTCTCGGGGTTTTAGGCTCTGGTGTCGTAACGGCACTTTTTGGCTTTGGTTGGTTCTTGGACTGGATGCATGGTGGTCCGGCGGCTGAGAAGTTCGAACTTGCCAGTGTGATGCTCAAGATCACCTTTCCTTATTTATGGTTCATAACTTTTGTCGCGCTCTCGGGGGCTATCCTCAATACATTAGGTAAGTTTGCGGTTTCTTCTTTTACACCTGTCTTCCTCAATGTAATGATCATTTTGGCTGCATGGTTTATCTCGCCGCAGATATCGCAGCCAGAGATCGGTCTTTCCATCGGTGTTCTTCTTGGTGGCTTGGTTCAGTTCTTATTCCAAATTCCTTTCCTTATTAAAGCGGGAGTGATGGTTAAGCCTAAATGGGGCTGGCGCGATCCGGGCGTGGTGAAGATCCGCACCCTTATGATTCCTGCTCTATTTGGTGTGTCGGTAAGCCAAATCAACCTGTTGTTTGACACCTTTATTGCTAGCTTCTTGCAAACAGGCTCTATCAGTTGGCTTTACTACTCTGATCGCTTATTGGAGTTCCCACTTGGCCTATTTGGTATTGCGATTGCCACGGTGATTCTCCCAGCATTATCACGTAAGCACGTAGATGCTCACAGTGAAGGTTTTGCTCATACGATGGATTGGGGCGTACGCATGGTGACCTTACTAGGTATTCCTGCAATGCTTGGTTTGATGGTACTCGCAAAGCCAATGTTGATGGTGTTGTTTATGCGTGGTGAGTTTTCTCCGCAAGACGTACATCAAGCCTCTCTCTCATTATTAGCGTATGCATCAGGTCTGCTTAACTTCATGCTGATTAAGGTTCTCGCTCCGGGTTACTACTCGCGTCAAGACACTAAAACGCCAGTGAAGTACGGCATCATTGCGATGGTGACGAATATGGTCTTCAACGCGATCTTTGCATACTTCTACGGTTACGTTGGTCTTGCTATTGCAACGGCGCTTTCTGCTTTTGTAAACATGGCATTGCTTTACCGCGGTTTGCATATTGCTGGTGTGTACCAAATCACTAAGCGAACTGTCCTCTTTATTATACGTTTGGTGATAGCTGGCGCAGCGATGGTTGCGGCTATCTTATGGCAACTTGAAGACATGTCTGTGTGGTTGGGTTGGAGCTTCGCTCACCGCAGTGGCGTACTAGGAATGTTGGTTGGACTTGGTGCTGTCGTTTACCTAGCCGTTGTGTTTTTACTCGGCATGCGTTTAAAAGACCTAAAAGCTGGGACAGAATAAGGTTGATTGGTATATAATCCGTCAGTTTCACACAGTGCAAAGTAAAAACAGAGGCATAAAGCAGTATCCAATGGAACTGATTAGAGGCATTCACAATATCAAGTCGCGCCATCATGGCTGCGTGCTGACTATTGGCAATTTCGATGGCGTACACAGAGGCCATCAACAAGTATTGCAGCAAGTGTCTGAACAAGCGGAGAAACTTTCGTTGCCTTCGGTTGTGATGACCTTTGAACCTCAGCCGATGGAGCTGTTTGCTCGAGATAAGGCACCTGCGAGGTTAACGCGACTGCGTGATAAGTTTGTTCAGCTGAGTAAGCTCGACATCGATCGTTTGCTGTGTGTTAACTTCAATCGTCATTTTGCTGACCTAACGGCGGAAGAGTTTATCCGTGACTTGTTGGTTGGTCGATTGGGTGTTAAGTTTCTTGTCATCGGCGATGATTTCTGTTTCGGCAAAGGCCGAACTGGTAACTTTACGATGTTACAAGAAGCAGGGGAAAAGTACGGCTTTGAAGTTGTCAGTACCCAAAGCTTTTGTTTACAGCAATTACGAGTGAGCAGCACGGCTATCCGTAAAGCGCTGGCTCGTGATGATTTGCATTCCGCGCAAGAGATGCTGGGAAGAGATTACAGCATTGCCGGTCGTGTTTCACACGGAAGAAAGCTAGGTCGAACCATCGGGTTCCCTACTGCAAATATTCCTTTGAAACGCTGTGTATCTCCGGTTTCCGGAGTTTATGTTGTTCAAGCGCTTGGCTTAGGAGATAAGCCAGTGGGTGGCGTCGCTAACATTGGTCAACGACCAACAGTAAATGGTGTTCGCCAGCAGTTAGAAGTACACTTATTCGACTTTCACGCTAATTTATATGGCAAGCAGCTAGAAGTGGAACTTTTGCATAAACTTAGAGATGAGCAAAAGTTTGAGTCGTTTGAAGCACTTAAACAACAAATCGAATTGGATGCTGAAGCAGCGAGGGTGTGGCTGCGTCAGCTTAAGCGTTGAGCGGTTTATTCCACCGTGCAACATAATGTCTAATTTTCGCCCAATATAACGGAATTAAGAATCGATGAGTGAGTATAAAGATACCCTGAACTTACCTGAAACAGGGTTTCCAATGCGCGGCAACCTGGCCAATCGTGAGCCAGAAATGCTTAAGCGTTGGTACAAAGAAGATCTTTACGGTGAAATCCGTAAAGCTAAGAAAGGCAAAAAGTCATTCGTACTGCACGATGGCCCTCCTTACGCGAACGGTGACATTCACATTGGTCACGCACTAAACAAGATTCTTAAAGACATTATTATTAAATCCAAAACACTTTCAGGTTTTGACGCACCTTACATCCCAGGCTGGGACTGCCACGGTCTACCTATCGAATTGATGGTAGAGAAGAAAGTAGGCAAGCCAGGCCAAAAAGTGACGGCAGCTGAGTTCCGCGAGAAATGTCGTGAGTACGCTGCAGGTCAAGTTGAAGGTCAAAAAGAGAGCTTCAAGCGTCTTGGCATCATGGGTGAGTGGGACAAGCCATACCGCACTATGGACTTCGCAACTGAAGCGAACATCATCCGTGCACTTGGTAAGATCGCAAGCAAAGGTCACCTACTGAAAGGTTTTAAACCAGTTCACTGGTGTACAGACTGTGGTTCAGCTCTTGCTGAAGCAGAAGTTGAGTACAAAGATAAAGTATCGCCATCTATCGACGTTCGCTTCAAAGCGGCTGACGAAGCGGCACTGCTATCTAAGTTTGAGCTAACTGAAGGTCACGAAGGCCAAGGTGACGTATCTATCGTTATCTGGACAACAACACCTTGGACATTGCCTGCAAACCGCGCAGTATGTCTACGTGATGATCTAGAGTACGTGCTTATCCAAACAGAAGGCGACAACGCTGAGCGTATCATCGTTGCTGCTGAGCTAGCGAAAGACGTAATGGACCGTGCAGGTATCGAGCACTTCCACAACCTTGGCTTTGCTAAAGGTGCGGACCTAGAGCTTTCTCAATTCCAACACCCATTCTACGATTTCACTGTACCGGCGATCCTTGGTGATCACGTTACAACTGATTCAGGTACTGGTGTTGTTCACACTGCACCTGGTCACGGTCAAGAAGACTTCGCGGTTGGTAATAAGTACAACCTAGAAGTAGCAAACCCAGTTGGTTCAAACGGTGTTTACCTACCAGACACTGAGCTATTTGCTGGTCAGCACGTATTTAAAGCGAACGATGCAGTAGTAGAAGTACTGAAAGAAAAAGGTGCACTACTACACCACCACGCATACGAGCACAGCTACCCACACTGTTGGCGTCATAAGACTCCGATCATCTTCCGCGCAACACCACAATGGTTCGTATCTATGGACCAAGCTGGCTTACGTGCTAAAGCACTAGAGTCAATCAAGAATGTTGAGTGGATGCCTGAGTGGGGTCAAAGCCGTATCGAAGGTATGATCGAAGGTCGCCCTGAGTGGTGTATCTCTCGTCAACGTACTTGGGGTGTGCCAATTGCTCTGTTCGTTCATAAAGAAACAGCAGAACTTCATCCAAACACGCTAGAGCTGATCGAGAAAGTCGCTAAGCTGGTTGAAGAGAAAGGCATCCAAGCATGGTGGGATGTCGATGCAGTTGAACTACTAGGTGCTGACGCTGACCAATATGAAAAAGTACTAGATACACTAGACGTATGGTTCGATTCAGGTGTGACTCACTTCTCTGTTGTTGATGCTCGTGAAGAGTACAACGGCAACAGTGCAGACCTATACCTAGAGGGTTCTGACCAACACCGCGGTTGGTTCCAGTCTTCGCTAATTTCATCTATCGCGATGAAAGACGAAGCGCCTTACAAACAAGTACTGACACACGGTTTCGTGGTTGATGGTCACGGTCGTAAGATGTCTAAATCTATCGGTAACGTGGTTGCGCCAAAAGACGTAACTAACAAGCTAGGTGCTGACATTCTTCGTCTATGGGTTGCTTCTACAGATTACACTGGTGAAGTTGCGGTTTCTGATGAAATCCTAAAACGCAGCGCAGATGCTTACCGTCGTATCCGTAACACAGCGCGTTTCTTCCTTGCTAACCTAAGCGGCTTCAACCCGGAAACAGACATCGTTCCTGTTGAAGAGATGGTTGCGCTAGATCGCTGGGCGGTTGGTCGTGCACTAGCAGCACAAGAAGAGATCGTTAAAGCATACGAAGAGTACAACACTCACGGTGTGACTCAGCGTCTAATGCAATTCTGTTCAATCGAAATGGGCTCTTTCTACCTAGATGTAATCAAAGACCGTCAGTACACAGCAAAACGTGGCGGCAACGCTCAACGTAGCTGTCAGACAGCACTTTACTACATCGTAGAAGCGCTAGTTCGTTGGATGGCGCCAATCATGTCGTTCACAGCAGATGAAATCTGGAACGAAATGCCTGGTCAACGCGACAAGTTCGTATTCACTGGTGAGTGGTTCGATGGTCTATTCGGTCTTGCTGAGGGCGAAGAGCTGAACAACGAATTCTGGACTGAGATCCAAGCGGTTCGTGGCGCAGTGAACAAACTTCTAGAAGACGCGCGTAAAGAGAAAACCATCGGTGGTGCACTACAAGCTGAAGTGACGCTATTTGCTGATGACGCTCTAGCGGCGAAAATCAACAAACTAGAAGATGAACTGCGCTTTGTTCTACTAACATCTGCAGCGAAAGTTAAGCCTCTAGGTGAGAAGACTGATGCTGCACAAGCGACGGATATCGAAGGCTTGTTTGTTGAAGTAGCAGCAGCTGAAGGCGAGAAGTGTGACCGTTGTTGGCACCACACGCCAGACGTAGGCACAATCGAAGGTCACGAGAAGATCTGTGGTCGTTGTGTGTCTAACGTTGACGGCGAAGGTGAAGTACGTAAATTCGCGTAATTGCCTAGAACGACTGAACTTTTTTTAAAATTAACAGCCCCAGTATTTACTGGGGCTGTTTGTAGGTAAAGTAATGAGTGAAAAAGCACTGACGTTAAAGCAATCTGGAGTTCGCTGGTTATGGTTAGCAATTCTGGTATTTATTGCCGATATTGGCATCAAATTGGTGGTAATGGACAACATGGGCTACGGATGGGCAAACCGAATTGAGGTGCTGCCATTCTTCAACCTACTTTATGTTCATAACTACGGTGCAGCATTCAGCTTCTTGAGCGATCAAGCGGGCTGGCAACGCTGGTTGTTCACCGGTATCGCGTTTGTTGTGACAGGTCTTTTGACTTACTGGATGAGTAAGCTTCCAGCCAAAGAAAAATGGAACAACATCGCTTACGCACTGATTATTGGTGGTGCAGTGGGCAACGTGTTTGACCGCGTGGTTCACGGCTTTGTTGTTGATTATCTGGACTTCTTCTGGGGCAGTTATCACTGGCCAGCATTCAATCTAGCGGATACGACTATCTGTATTGGTGCGGCTATGATCATTCTTGACGGCTTCCGCAAAAAGGACGCTGACAAGTAATCTTTTGCGATATACCGAATAACCCTAAGCGTCGTCCGTTGATTCGAACGACGCTTTTTATTATGTTGGAGCGCAATCCGCGTATCTTCGTACAATAAAAAGCAATCACAGTACGTGATCAGACAGAACGCTGGACAACCCAAGAACAAGGAAGCAGTAACGTGACAACAATAAATCAAGATTCAGCTGTAACGCTGCACTTCACCATCAAAATGCAAGATGGCTCTGTAGCAGACAGCACACACAATATGGGTAAGCCAGCTAAATTCGTGATGGGCGATGGCAGCTTGAGTGAGAGCTTTGAGCAATGCCTACTAGGCTTACAAGTAG
Source organism: Vibrio sp. LB10LO1 (assembly GCF_010092875.1). Classification (NCBI taxonomy): domain Bacteria; kingdom Pseudomonadati; phylum Pseudomonadota; class Gammaproteobacteria; order Vibrionales; family Vibrionaceae; genus Vibrio; species Vibrio sp. LB10LO1. The sequence goes on along the minus strand of NZ_JAADJW010000006.1, from coordinate 28,518 downwards.
GTGAAGAAAAGGCGATCGAACTGAAAGCCGCTGATGCGTTTGGTATGCCGAACCCAGACCATATCCACCATATGGACCGCACTAAATTTGTTGGCGAAGCGGAAGTTGAAGTCGGCACGATCATGGCATTCAGCGGTCCAGACGGTATGGAAATCCCGGGCATTATTACTGAGATTGCTGGCGACTCAGTGACAGTGGATTTCAACCATCCACTCGCGGGACAAGACGTGACTTTCGAAGTCGAAATTTTGTCAGTAGAATAGCGAACCAAATTAAAGATAACTTCCATGAGCAATGAAATGAAAATCCTGTTAGCTAACCCACGTGGTTTCTGTGCTGGTGTTGACCGCGCGATTAGCATCGTAGAGCGTGCGCTAGAGATGTATCAGCCACCAATCTATGTTCGACATGAAGTGGTACACAACCGCTTTGTGGTTGAAGGTCTAAAGCAGCGTGGTGCTATCTTCGTTGAAGAATTGCACGAAGTGCCAGACAACAACATTGTGATTTTCTCCGCTCATGGTGTGTCACAAGCCGTACGCCAAGAAGCGAAGTCTCGTGATTTGACAGTATTCGATGCAACGTGTCCGCTGGTAACCAAAGTACATATGGAAGTAGCGCGCGCGAGCCGTCGAAATATGGAAGTGGTACTGATCGGTCATGCTGGTCACCCAGAAGTGGAAGGCACAATGGGTCAATACTCTAGCGAGACGGGCGGTATGTACCTTGTGGAAACGCCAGCCGATGTTGAGAAGCTAAAATCGATCGTGAAAGATCCATCGGATCTGCACTACGTTAGCCAAACAACATTGTCTGTCGATGAAACCGCAGACGTAATTGAAGAGCTACGCCGCGTATTCCCAGACATTCAGGGTCCTCGTAAAGATGACATCTGCTACGCGACGCAAAACCGTCAAGATGCTGTGCGTGAGCTCTCTGCTGATGTTGATGTGATGGTCGTTGTGGGTTCTAAGAACTCTTCAAACTCTACTCGCTTAAAAGAGTTGGCTGAAAAGCTAGGCACTCCGGGCTACTTAACGGACTGCCCAGAAGACATCAAGCCAGAGTGGTTTGAGGGTAAGGTAAAAGTTGGTGTGACTGCCGGCGCATCTGCACCAGAAGAGTTGGTAAACCAAATCCTAGATCGCATCAAAGAACTGGTTGGTGCTGAGGCAGTAGATGAAGTGCTTGGTCGTGAAGAGAACATGTTCTTCGAAGTACCAAAAGAACTGCAAATTAAGCAAGTCGATTAAGACCAATCAAACACCAAAAAGGCGACCACAAGGTCGCCTTTTTCATTGGGAGTTTCTACTCGAGTTCATTAGAGTCTAAGCTTAGCTGCTGATACCTAAGAGCTCTTTGAGCACTTTTAGGTAGCGACGGCTAACCGGGATCTCAAAGCCGGTTTTGGTGATGATTTCTGCCAGCCCGTTTTCTAATAGCTTAATCTCGCTGATGGCTTTAATGCTGACCAGATACTGTCGATGGCAACGCACCAATGGGGTTTTCTCTTCCAATGTTTTTAGCGTGAGCTGTGTGCTAGCGGTTTGGCTGGTGGAGCGTACATGCACTCCGCTGATGTCGCTGTAAGTGCACTCAACCGTTTCGGTTGCCATGATCACAATGCGGTTGTGTCCAATGCAAGGTATCTGGTCTAGGCTCTCGGGCGCGATGGCTGATAGTTGCTGAGTGAGCGCGGATTGACTCATTACTTTGTTCAGGCGTTTTACTGTTTTCGTCAAACGGCATGGGTCAACGGGCTTGAGTAAGTAGTCGAACGCGTTGTCTTCAAAAGCTTGGATAGCGTATTGATCGTAGGCGGTCACAAACACCACGTAAGGCATGGTCTCTGGATCTAACATGCCCAACAGCTCTATGCCCGTCACCTGTGGCATTTGGATGTCGAGAAACACCACATCAGGTTTGAGCTCATTGATCTTCTTCAGCCCCATGATGGCGTTTGACGCGTCGCCAATCACCTCAATTTGACCTGTTTCATCCAATAGCTCTGCTAACTCTTCACGAGCAAACTGTTCATCATCAATGACGAGGGCGGTTAACATCCAAGACTACCTTTGTGCGTTTTCACTGTACTTATCGCGAGTGGGGAATGATAAAACTCATTTTAGTAAATTGGTGCTGCTGAGAGGTAATTTTTAGCGCTGAATCACGCCCAAATTGATTCGATAAGCGCTTATCGACAATTTCCATCCCCAAACCAGAATGATTCTCTTTTGGCGGCTCATAGCTCCCTGCGTTGTCCTCTACGGTAATAAGCGCACCTTGAGGATGAGCTTGGCTGTAAATCTTCACTTTGCCACCTTCTAACATATTGGAAATACCATGCTTGATGGCGTTCTCAACGAGCGGTTGAAGAGTAAAGCTCGGCAGCTTGATATCCAAAAGTTCTGGTTCAATATCAATTTCAACTTCTAAACGATCAGTAAAGCGTGCCTTTTCTATAGATAAGTAGGAATTCACGTGTGCCAACTCTTCCTTTAGCGTCACGGTGTTGATGTTCTGCTTTAAGTTACTGCGGAAGAAGTGCGATAGGTTTTGGATTAGTTCTCGCGCCTTATCTGGATCTCGACGAGTAATGGCGCTGATGGTGTTTAGCGCATTAAACAAGAAGTGTGGGTTCACCTGTGCGTGCAGCAGTTTGATTTCTGCCTGAGCCAGCAGGGTTTGTTGTTGCTGATAATCACCATATAAGATCTGACTGGAAAGAAGCTGAGCGATGCCTTCCGCCATTGACATGTTGGCTGTTGAAAACAGTTTGCGTTTTGGCTCATAGAGTTTAATGGTTCCCACTACCTCTTTACCTGCACGCAAAGGAATGATCAACGCAGAGCCCAACTTACAATCTTTCGCTAAAGAACATTGGTAAGGGCGTTCACTGCCATCAAGGTAGATGATGTCATTCTTCTCCATTGAATCGAGTGTGCTTTGCGATGAAATAGGAGTATTTGGCCTATGATGATCATCACCGATACCAACGAAAGCCAGAATCTTCTCTTGGTCGGTAATAGCGACCGCGCCTACCTTCGTTTCTTCATAAATAATACGGGCGATCTTATCGGCGTTTTCGCTGTTAAAGCCAGTACTCAGAATACCGACCGAGCGATCGGCAATGCTCAATGCACGGCGGGAAAAGGTTGCTGAGTACTTTTCAAAAATGGTTTTACGATCTTGCAAAATACTCATAAACAGAGCGGCACCAACGGAGTTAGCAATGATCATCGGAGCCGCAATCGCTGAAACCAGCTCATAGGCTTGGTCGAAGGGCTTGGCAACGGCGAGCAACAGAATCATCTGTACGATTTCCGCTACAAAAGTCACGCTGAATACCACGCTTGGATTAAACAGCATCGCACCTTTGTTGCGCTTAATGAGGTACACATGCAGCAAGCCGCCAATCAAGCCTTCTGCTGTAGTCGAAATAGCGCAGGCTAAATCTGTAAAACCACCAAGGGTGTAACGGTGAATACCGCCCGTTAGTCCCACCGCGAAACCAACGACAGGGCCACCAAACAGGCCACCCATTACTGCTCCGATAGCGCGTGTATTAGCGATGGCGTCGTTAATCTGTAATCCGAAGTAGGTGCCAAGAATACAAAAGCCAGAGAAGAGCACATAACAAATGAGCCGATGGCTGAGGCGAGAGGAGATGCTCAGCAGAGGCAAAATAATCGGCGTTTTACTCAGCATGTAAGCCAACACTAAGTAAACACACATTTGTTGTAAAAGGGAGATGACCAGTTCCATAACGAACCTAACCTAAAAATGATGTTCTTATTGTAAGTGAATTAAATCTTCGAAGAGAAACAAAAAGAGCCTGCGTTGGGCAGGCTCTTGGTTTATCCAGACATTTATAATGAATCGGTTAGCAAGCGAAGGGATTCATTATGCGGTTTCTGAGGCTGTTTGCGGTTTCTCTTCGTCAGCCAGTTCTGTCTCGCCTTTTCCTTTAGATATCTTGATAACGTAACCTGCTGCCGCTAGTGCGAATAGAACGCCAGCGATAGTCGAGATTTGCATTGGCAGACCAAAACCTAGTGTGCTGTTGTTTAGAATGAAAGTCACACATACGGTTGTCATGAATACGGCTGGTACTGTCGTAATCCAGTGCAGCTTGTTGTGGCGTAGTAGGTAAGCCGACGCAGTCCAAAGCATCATTACTGCTGTTGTTTGGTTTGCGAAGCCGAAGTAGCGCCAGATGATACCGAAGTCTACTTGAGTCAGGATGCCGCCGATAACGAATAGTGGTACAGCCATTAGAAGACGGTTACGCAGTGTTTTCTGCTCCATACCGAAGTATTCAGCAAGAATCAGGCGGCTTGAGCGGAATGCTGTGTCACCTGATGTGATTGGCAGAATAACAACACCAAGGAAAGCAATCACACCACCGAATACACCTAGCAGACCAAATGACGCGCTGTATACCACGTTACCAGGACCACCGTTTTTCACAGCTTCTGCAAGACCGTCAAGTGTACCGAAGAAAGACAGAGCAATAGCACACCAGATAAGCGCGATAACGCCTTCACCAATCATTGCACCGTAGAATACGAAGCGACCGTTCTTCTCATTTTCCATACAACGCGCCATCAGTGGCGATTGAGTTGCGTGGAAGCCAGAGATAGCACCACATGCGATAGTGATAAATAGCGCAGGCCATAGAGGCATATCGTTCGGGTTCAAGTTAGTGAACATATCACTTACTTGGAAGTCGCCCATTACCGTGTGCTCGCTAGAGAACGCAACTGCAGTCATTAGACCCACAGACATGAAGATCAGTAGTGCGCCGAACAATGGGTAGAAACGACCGATGATTTTATCTACAGGAACAATTGTCGCGATGATGTAGTAAGCGAAAATCAACACAACCATGGTTGTCATGCTTACGCTAAAGCTGGTTTGGTCGTTGATTAGGTTTGTGATCATACCTGCTGGGGCTGATACGAATACCACACCAACGAGAAGCAATAGGACAATGGCAAAGATGTTCATAAAGTGTTTTGCGCCATTACCTAGGTAGCGACCCGTAATTGTTGGTACTGATGCACCACCGTTACGAACAGAAAGCATGCCTGAGAAGTAATCGTGTACCGCACCTGCGAAGATACAACCTACAACAATCCACAGCATTGCAGCAGGGCCATATAGCGCACCCATGATTGGACCGAAGATAGGGCCAACACCAGCGATGTTAAGTAGCTGAACAAGGTAAACACGTTTGGTTGACATTGGAACGTAGTCAACACCGTCCGTTTTAGTATGGGCAGGCGTTTGGCGATTCTCATTGATACCGAAAACTTTCTCAACGAAAGCGCCGTAGATGAAGTATCCGCCGATGAGGGCTGCGACACAGGTTAGAAACCACATCATAGCTATTGTCCTTGGTTTAATAGGTAGGGTAATTTTTTAAGCTCAGGATGTATCATATTCGCCCCTTTTGTTAAGCGCATTCGCTCTGTGGATGAGTGGTCGAATAGAGAAGCGAGTGGTCGATATAAGGATTAAGTGGTTTTATCGTTTGCTCAGTGGTCGGGATATCCGTTAAGCGGTGAAATTCGGTACTCAGTGGTCGTTATGTACCGTGAGTGGTTGTAGGAGAAACTCGCAGGCAAAATCGACACAGCAGCGGCAAAGCACAGGCTTTAGTGATAAGCTTGGTGGGAAAACAACTAGTTAAGGAAGAATGATGAAAAAGGCAACGTTAGGCTTGGCGCTGGCTTTACTCGCTGGATGTGCGGCAACCACGGAAGAATTGGCGCAATCTGGTGATTGGTATCAGATCGGTTATCAAGATGGTATTGCAGGACATACCTCTCGTACGGTCAAAGAGCTCAATCAGCTCGGTAATGCTAAGCAAGGTGACTACGACCAAGGCTACCTAGAAGGTGTAACAGAATACTGTAATCCAGATTTCGCTTACCAAATGGGTCTGTCTGGCCAGTATTATGAAGGTGTGTGCGAAGGTACGCCTCAAGCGCAGAAATTCCGTATGGAATGGCAACGTGGTTGGAACGAATACAGCAACTAATTCTGTTTCATAATCAAGACGGCAATTTTCCCTGTTAATCTTCTGACATTTGAATTTTATTGCTTTGGTGTACTGGTGATATCAGATTCAATCAGAAGTGAAATAGAAACATGAAAAAGATCTTTTTGGTCGCATTGGCATTGTTGCCCTTAACGGTTGGTGCGACCAACGTGTTGAAAGAGTCGATTAAGATGAAGCGTAAGTACGATCATGACAAGCATCGTATTACCAACACCATCAACCACACTAAGCGCAATATTAAAGAGATCACCGATGGCACTTATGTGGAGAATCAGGTTAAGCGTGAAGTAAACCAAACCACGCGGAAGTACACCAATAAAGTGGATAACGTTAAGAACATAACGAACCCCGATCACATCAAACGCAAAGCAAATGACAAGCTTAACCAAGAGTTTGATGAATGGTTGTATGAAGACTAAATCTTGATATCAGAATAAGAAAGGAGACCTTGAGGTCTCCTTTTTGTTTGCTTGGACTCTATCATTCCACTATTTCGGCTGATGGCTTTCCACCGCTTTACGTAAGAAACCGTCTTGGTGGTGGAGATGCGCGCGAGCAGATTCAATATCAAGATCGGTGAGGATCATTAAGATCGCCAGCTTCACTTCATAATCCGTTTGTTTTAGCACTTCGGTTGCTTGTTCTTTGCTGCAATCGGTCGCTTGCATCACGATACGTGCGGCGCGTGCGACGAGTTTATTGTTGGTTGCTTTCACATCAACCATCAGGTTTTGGTAACTCTTACCCAAACGGATCATACTGGCAGTAGTCAGCATGTTCAGAACCAGTTTCTGCGCGGTACCTGATTTCAAACGTGTTGAGCCAGTTAATGCTTCAGGGCCAACAACAGGGCTAATTGCGACGTCGGCAATGTCGGCGATTGGAGAATCTGGATTACAAGATAGCGCTATTGTGGTTGCACCGATCTCGTTTGCGTATTCCAAACCACCAATGACATAAGGCGTTCGGCCACTTGCAGCGATGCCTACGACAACATCCAGATTTGTGAATTTGATATCTTTTAGGTCTTGCTCACCTAAAACCGGCGAATCTTCCGCACCTTCTTTCGCTTTTAAAATCGCCTCTGGGCCACCCGCAATCAGACCAACCACCATCTTGTCAGATACGCCAAATGTTGGTGGACATTCCGATGCATCAAGCACACCTAAACGACCACTGGTGCCGGCGCCCATATAAACCAGACGACCGCCGACTTTAAACGCGTCGGTGATCTTATCTACCGCGAGTGCGATTTCTGGTAGTACTTTCTCCACCGCAAGCGGTACGAGTTTATCTTGCTGATTCAGTCTCTGAACAATGTCCAGAGAGGGCAATAAATCGATATCCATCGTATCTGGGTTGCGTCCCTCTGATACAAGGTGGGCAAGAGCAGCAATAAGCGCGTCATTTGTCATAGTGGTTTAAGCCTTTGAATACTGATTTCGATTTTTTGTCGCTGTATCTGGCACAACGACTTTAGTTTTTAGGATAGAGCACACCCAGTGAAGCAAGACGGCTCGCACCAGTCACTTCAGGTAAGTTACTCGGCAGTCCATCGATATGTCGCTGAGCAAGCCAAGCAAACGCCATGGCTTCCATATAGTCACCATCAACACCTTTATCATCCGTTGTTGCGACTTGCCACTGCGGCAGAAGTTCCGCTAAACGCTGCATCAGTAGGGGATTTCTCGCACCACCTCCACACACCAACAGCTGTGGCTGCTGGCCATACGTGAATTTCTCTACTTCGCTTGCAATGGTTTTCGCCGAGTATTCACACAGCGTGCGTTGTACATCTTGTGTTGAGGTATTGTGGTCAGCTAACTGATGATGCAGCCAATCGATGTTGAACAGCTCTCGTCCTGTGCTCTTGGGCGCCAACATGGTGAGGTAAGGTTCTGCTAAGAGCTGAGTGAGCAGTGCGGCATCGGTGTTACCTTGCAGAGCAAATAGCGCGTCTTTGTCGAAGCTTTGTCCGGTATGCTGCTCACACCATGCATCCATCAACATGTTGCCCGGGCCGGTATCATAGCCAATCACCGCCTGCTCAGGATGAAGTACCGAGATATTGGCAATTCCACCGATGTTAAGCACCACGGTGGTGGAATTTTGCATGGCAAAAATACTTTTATGGAAAGCTGGGACGAGCGGTGCGCCTTGGCCACCTAACGCCATGTCTTTACGACGAAAATCTGCCACGGTATCAATGCCTGTTTTAACTGCAATGATGTTGGCATCACCCAGTTGGGTGGTGAAGGGCAGATCGCCTGTTGGCTGGTGGAACACGGTTTGCCCATGATTGCCAATGGCTCGGATTTGCTCAGCGGAATAGCCGGATTTATCCAGTAGCTGTAAAACCGCATCGGCAAACAGATGGCCAAGTTGATGGTCGAGCTCACCAATGGCTTTAAGGTTCGTGTCTTGCCCAGTGCAAACCGACAGTAGCGTCTGCTTAATATGAGCGGGCATTGGGTAATCATCGCGTGCGAGCAAGCGAACACGGTTATCTTCAATTTCAACCAGTGCGGTGTCTACACCGTCCATACTGGTTCCAGACATCACACCGATATACAGTTTGTTAAGATTCACAGCCAATTCCGTCAATTCTTCGATTCACTTATTGTAAAGCAATTCTGAAGCGAATAACCTCATCGAATACGAGATATTCAGCCGATTTTGAGGAGAAAAAATGGGACCGTTATGGGTTGATGTTGCAGGCTATGAACTGACTGCAGAAGACAGAGAAATTTTGGAGCATCCAACGGTTGGTGGTTTGATTTTATTTACGCGTAACTACCACGACAGCAAGCAGCTTCAAGCTCTTACCCAATCTATCCGCAAAGCGGCGAAACGTCCGATCTTGATTGGTGTTGACCAAGAAGGCGGGCGCGTTCAGCGTTTTCGTGAAGGTTTTTCTCTGATTCCTGCGGCAGATGAATACGCCAAACACCAAAACAGTGAAGAGCTGGCTCGCCTGGGCGGTTGGTTGATGGCTGCTGAGTTGATTGCTCATGACATCGACCTAAGCTTCGCACCAGTACTAGATAAAGGTCACCAGTGTAAAGCGATTGGCAGCCGTGCCTTTGGTGAGGATCTGGACACCATTTTACGTCACAGCACCGCTTATATGCAGGGTATGAAGAGTGTCGGTATGGCGACGACGGGCAAACATTTCCCGGGCCATGGTGGTGTGATTGCTGATTCACACCTAGAGACACCATACGATGAGCGTAGCGATATCTTTGAGCAAGACATGGCGATCTTCAAAGCGCAAATCGATGCTGGCATCTTAGACGCGATGATGCCTGCTCATGTGATTTTCCCAAATTATGATGACCAACCAGCAAGTGGATCTGAGTATTGGCTAAAACAAATCCTGCGCCAGCAGCTTGGCTTTAAAGGTTTGATCTTCTCTGATGATTTGACCATGGAGGGCGCTGCGATCATGGGTGGCCCAGCTCAGCGTGGCGCACAAGCATTAAACGCTGGCTGCGATATGCTGCTGGTTTGCAACAAGCGCGATGCGCAAGTTGAGGTGCTTGATAATCTACCAATTACTTCTGTTCCTCTAGCTGATGCCTTGTTGAAAAAGCAAAGCTTTTCTCTAAGCGAGCTAAAACGTTCGCAAGAGTGGAAAGATGCGTCTGAAGCTATGAAGCGATTGATTGGCTAACCATCTCACCCCTGAATAATGGTTTGTTCAGGGTGAGACGTAAACTTTCAAAAACATCCATTTAAGGCCGAAGTGCTCTGTACTTCGGCTTTTTCTTTTTATGTAAATTTAAATTTACACTAAATGTTTTTTATTGTGTACGGTTGTAATTCTTTTTTAGCCTGTTATCTTGTCGATAAAGCTTAGTTGTCTCACCAAGGAATTGGTAGGGTGTAAATAAAAATATACAGGTCAAAGTTATGCAAAGAAGTGAATTGAGCAACATCAACATCAGCGAAGAACAAGTACTGATCACGCCAGAGGAGCTAAAAGTGAAGCTTCCTCTAAGTGAAAAAGCGCGTCGTTTTATTCAAGAGTCTCGTCAAACCATCGCTGACATCATTCACAAAAAAGATCATCGTCTACTCGTTGTATGTGGACCATGTTCTATCCATGACGTAGAAGCTGCGAAGGATTACGCTAAGCGTCTAAAAGCTCTTTCTGAACAACTAAGCGACCAACTGTATATTGTAATGCGTGTTTACTTTGAGAAGCCTCGAACCACGGTTGGTTGGAAAGGCCTGATCAATGACCCACACCTAGACGGCAGCTTCGACATTGAACATGGTCTGCATGTTGGGCGTGAATTGCTGGTTGAATTGGCAGAGATGGAAATCCCGCTGGCAACAGAAGCTCTTGACCCAATCAGCCCGCAATACCTTGCGGATACCTTTAGCTGGGCAGCGATCGGTGCTCGTACGACTGAGTCACAAACTCACCGCGAGATGGCAAGCGGCCTTTCTATGCCGATTGGCTTCAAGAATGGTACGGATGGTAGCCTAGCAACCGCTGTTAACGCGATGCAAGCGGCCTCTTCTAGCCACCGTTTCATGGGTATTAACCGTGAGGGCCAAGTCGCGCTACTAACTACGCAAGGTAACCCGAATGGTCACGTGATTCTGCGCGGCGGCAAGCAAACTAACTACGATTCAGTATCGGTTAACGAGTGTGAGCAAGAGATGGCGAAGTCTGGCCTTGATGCTTCATTGATGGTGGATTGTAGCCATGCAAACTCTCGCAAAGATTACCGTCGTCAGCCATTGGTTGCCGAAGACGTGATTCACCAAATCCGTGAAGGTAACAAGTCAATCATCGGCTTGATGATTGAAAGTCATATCAATGAAGGTAACCAATCTTCAGACCTAGCACTTGAAGAGATGAAATACGGCGTATCGATCACTGACGCATGTATCAATTGGGATTCAACTGAGGCACTATTACGTCATGCACACGAAGAGCTGGTGCCTTTCTTAGAGAATCGCCTTAAAGGCTAAAACGGAACTTATTTAAGGAACATCAATGGCAGTTGAACTTAACGCATTACGCGATCAAATTGATGCAGTCGACAAGCAAATGTTGGAGCTACTGGCACAACGTTTAGCACTAGTAGAGAAAGTGGGTGAAGTAAAAAGCGAACACGGTTTGCCAATTTACGCCCCAGATCGTGAGGCTGCCATGCTGGCGTCACGACGAGCTGAAGCTGAAAAAATGGGGATTCCTCCACAGCTGATTGAAGACATTCTTCGTCGAACCATGCGTGAGTCTTATGCCAGCGAGAAAGATTCCGGTTTTAAGTGTTTGAACCCAGAATTGCGCTCAGTGGTTATTATTGGTGGTAATGGCCAGTTAGGTGGTCTGTTTGGCCGAATGTTCAAACTCTCTGGTTATCAAGTAAAGGTGTTGGGCAGCAAAGATTGGGATCACGCGGATGACATCCTTAAAGATGCGGGCCTGGTTGTGGTTACTGTGCCGATTCACCTAACAGAAGGTGTGATTGAAAAACTTGGTAACCTGCCAAAAGACTGCATTCTGTGTGACCTGACTTCTATCAAGTCTAAGCCTCTGCAAGCAATGTTGAGTGTGCACCAAGGTCCGGTTGTTGGTTTGCACCCAATGTTTGGCCCAGATGTACCGAGCCTAGCGAAGCAGGTGATTGTCTACTGTGACGGTCGTGGTAGCGATCAATACCAATGGCTATTGCAACAATTTGGAATTTGGGGCGCAAGCTTGTGCCAAATCGATGCGCAAGAGCACGACCATGGCATGACTTTGATTCAGGCGCTGCGTCACTTCACTTCCTTTGCTTACGGTATGCATCTGAGCAAAGAGAATCCAAACATTGATCAACTGCTAAAACTGAGCTCACCAATTTACCGCTTGGAATTAGCGATGGTAGGTCGTCTGTTTGGTCAGGATCCAAATCTTTACGGTGATATCATTCTTTCATCACAAGAAAACATCGACATGATTAAGCGATTCCACCAACGCTTCGGTGAGGCGTTAAGCATCCTGGATAGCAAAGATAAAGCCGAGTTTGTTGAAAGCTTTGAACAAGTGAGCGATTGGTTTGGTGAGTACTCACAGCAATTTATGAATGAGAGTCAGAACCTACTCAAACAAGCGAACGACAATATCCACCGTGGATAAGTACCAGTTCTAAATACAAAAAGAGCAGCTCACGGGCTGCTCTTTTCTATTTTGAAGGCTTTTAAAAATCAGTTGGTCGATGTGCCACTGTTGTCTTCACTCGATACTGTGCTGATGCTGGTATCACGGTATGGAGAGTTGGTTAGATTGATTTGCAGGCGAACGACATTGTCGATCAACTGAACCAATGGTCCCCATTTCACCATCTTCTCTTTTTCAAACACGGAGTTGAAGTTCTCCGGTGTCCAGTCCATTAGATAACGTGGGTTTAATGTGCGACCTAGGAAGCGTACTTCGTAATGCAGGTGCGGGCCGGTTGAGTTACCCGAGTTACCACATTTCGCAATCACATCGCCTTTACTGACAAACTCACCGCTTTTTACACTGAACTTATTGAGGTGGGCAAATGAGCTTGAGAAACCAAACGAGTGGCGTAACGTTAGGTAGTTGCCGTAACCGCGATTACTTGGACGTACGGTCTCTACAACACCATCCGCTGGCGCAAGAATCTCTTCGCCACGCTTACAGGTTAAGTCGATGCCAGTGTGCACATGACGTTTACCCGAAATTGGATTAATTCGGCTGCCATATGGCGATGAGATGCGCTGATAAGTCATCGGACTATCGTTGGGAATCAAACGGAACATGGTGGCTCGAACGGCCGAGTCAATAGCGGCAGCATCGATACGTTCCTCTAACGCGAGGTTATTCTCTTCACCCACTAACTCTTCATCAGCAAGACCCAATACAGATTCCACGTCGAATACACGCTTGCCTAGCAGTTGAATCTGGTTGTTTTTGTCCGTCAGAGATTGAGACAGTGAGTGGTTGGTATCCAATTGTTCTTCGTAAAGCGCAGTGATCTCTGCTTTTTCACTTTCAAGCTTAGCGATGGTCTGACTAAGGGTTTGCGTATCATGAACTTGCTTTTGATTCAGATACCATGCGCCGCCGACGACAGCGGGCAATGCAACAACGGATGCACAGATGGTTAGGATCGAAAGGCGACCCAAATGAAACTGCTGATTCCCGTCTTTTGTCGGGATCTGCATGATGATTTTTTTAGACATGGTTATTGTTACTAAAGTAGGCGCTCAATTTATTTTTCTCCTAAATCGGAAAGATGTTCTAACTCTCGACTCAGAAGCTCGTTATTGCCTACGTTCAATTCTATAAATCGTTTTAGTTGGCTAATACTTTCGATGTCTATGTTACTTATCTTTAGCCGAATCTCATTGCCTGCAATCGAAATGATACCAGCACTAAACTGCATCATCTGTTCTGATTGGATAAATGAGAACCCCACTTCTACCGGAAGTAATGAATCCAACGGTTTTGCATCTTCAACTTTTAATAACAAGCCATGCAATGAAAGGTCTTGAATCGTAGCTTGCATTGCCAAGTTTCCTTGCTCAATTAGAGCAGGTACTTGGTAGATGATGCGTGAAAAGCGTCGTCTCTCCGTCATAGAGCTTTCTCGTAAAGTATTCAAACAAGTGAAAGACTATATCAAACAGTACAAAATTTGTTCGATTTTTGTTCTTAAAATGTCGAGATAGCTACAGAGTTGGGTTGGCTAATGGTCATGCTCTTGACCTACTTGAGAGGTACTTCGAGCTATTTATGCAACACATACAACAAAGGCCGCTATGATAGCGACCTTTGTACGAATTACAAGCAAAGGTGAGCGTAGGGTGATATACCGCACACTCATCTTATAACCGAAATTACTTCGATACGCGCTTGTATTTGATGCGGTGTGGTTCAGCTGCTTCAGGACCAAGGGTCTTCTTCAGCCATTCCATGTACTCGTTGTAGTTACCTTCGTAGAAGTTAACTTGGCCTTCATCGCGGTAGTCGATGATGTGCGTAGCAATACGGTCTAGGAACCAACGGTCGTGCGAGATAACCATTGCACAGCCAGGGAACTCTAGTAGTGCTTCTTCTAGTGCACGTAGTGTTTCAACGTCAAGGTCGTTGGTTGGCTCATCGAGTAGCAGTACGTTACCGCCAGCTTTAAGCAGCTTAGCAAGGTGTACTCGGTTACGCTCACCACCAGAAAGCTCGCCGATCACTTTCTGTTGATCAGAGCCTTTAAAGTTAAAGCGAGAACAGTAAGCACGAGCTGGGATTTCGAAGTTGTTGATCTTGATGATGTCAGCGCCTTCAGAAATCTCTTGGAATACCGTGTTCTTGTCGTTCATTGAGTCACGGAACTGCTCAACAGACGCCAATTTCACTGTTTCACCTAGCTCAATCGTACCAGAGTCTGGTTGCTCAGTGCCGCTCAGCATCTTGAATAGAGTCGATTTACCTGCACCGTTGGCACCGATGATACCCACGATTGCACCCTTAGGCATGCTGAAAGATAGGTCATCGATAAGAACACGACCGTCGAATGACTTAGTCAGGTTGTTCACTTCGATTACCTTATCACCTAGACGCTCACCTGGCGGGATGAACAGTTCGTTGGTTTCGTTACGTTTTTGGTGGTCAGTGTTTTGTAGCTCTTCAAAGCGCGCCATACGTGCTTTAGATTTCGCCTGACGACCTTTAGGGTTTTGACGAACCCATTCAAGTTCTTTCTCGATGGTCTTTTGACGAGCTTTTTCTTGCGACGCTTCTTGTTGTAGACGCGCATCTTTTTGCTCTAGCCATGAGGTGTAGTTACCTTCCCATGGAATACCTTCACCACGGTCAAGTTCTAGGATCCAACCAGCTGCGTTATCTAGGAAGTAACGGTCGTGGGTAATCGCAACTACAGTACCAGTGTAATCAACTAGGAAACGTTCTAGCCATGCAACAGACTCTGCATCCAAGTGGTTGGTTGGTTCGTCGAGTAGCAGCATGTCTGGCTTTTCAAGAAGAAGACGACAGATAGCTACACGGCGACGCTCACCACCTGATAGGTGTTGGATCTTTTGATCCCATTCAGGAAGGCGAAGTGCATCAGCAGCACGCTCTAGCGCGTTATCTAGGTTGTGACCGTCTTTCGCTTGGATTAGCGCTTCTAGTTCACCCTGTTCTTTTGCTAGTGCGTCGAAGTCTGCATCTGGTTCTGCATACGCAGCGTATACCGCATCCAAGCGCTTAAGTGCGCCAGCAACATCTGCAACGGCTTCTTCAACGATTTCACGAACCGTTTTTGATTCGTCTAGTACTGGCTCCTGAGGTAGGTAGCCTACGTTTAGGCCAGGTTGTGGACGCGCTTCACCATCGATATCAGTATCGATACCCGCCATGATACGTAGCAGAGTTGATTTACCCGCACCGTTCAGACCTAGAACACCGATTTTTGCACCTGGGAAGAAGCTTAGAGAGATGTCTTTAAGAATTTGACGCTTAGGTGGCACGATTTTGCTCACCCGCGACATGGTATATACGTATTCAGCCATTGCCGATCGTTCCTAAATTAACTGTCATTCAAAGCGTCTATTTTATACCAACTCCTTGAGTTTTGTTACCGGATTGCAAGAAATTAGCATCTCGTGTGATTTCTTCTTCATTGCTGACCGGAAACTCACAACTTTAGGGTATACACTTTTCTTGTTCACCTTAAATGCAAACACTGACTGTTCATCAGGATGGATGAATTGTCGGGAATCTATTTGCCTTAAAGGGTTCTAAAGTTTTACGAGTACAACATTTATTACATCAAGTCGCTTTACAATAAGAACTTAATACGGTGTAAATAGATGCATATGCTTTATGACTTGCCACGCCTGTATTCACCAGTGGTGAGAAATGAAGTGAGAAACGTCTGGGGAAAATGACGCACATGAGATTCAACGTATCGGAATTGGCTAAAAGAGTATGCTACGCAGCCGCTTTATGTGCGGTAAGTGTGTCAGCAAACGCTGCGCTGAGCCTAGAAAAACAGCGCCAAGTTTATGAACAAGCTCAAGATTTATTAGACAAGAATGACATCGATGGCTATTTGTCTATCCGTTCTAAAATCGCCAGTTATCCACTCACCCCTTATGTGGATTATCGGGTGTTTCTGAGGCAATTATCGAGTAAGTCTCCACAACAGGTAGACGAATTTATTAGTGACCACGAGGCTTTTCCATTCTCACGTCGAATTCGCGCCCCTTACTTAGATAACCTTTATCGTCAGAAAGATTGGAAAACCATTACCGAGTTCCAGAAAGTGGAGCCAAGTGGCGAGCGTTACCAATGTATTTTCTACGTTGCTCAATTAAAGCAAGGTAAGCAAGTCGCCGCATTTAAAGGCGCTGAGCATATGTGGTTGCGTGGAAAGAGCATCGCCGACGAGTGTGATCCGTTGTTCTCCGCTTGGGACAAAGCGGGGGAGCGTACCGATGAATTGATTCTACAACGCATGTTGTTGGCGTTTGATGCGCGCAATGGTGGCTTGATGAGCTACCTACAAAAGCTGCCTGAATCGGCTAAAGCGAAGCAACAAGCTAAAGCAATGAAAGCGTTGTTTGATAAGCCAGAAACGGTCGCTGCATTTGCCAAGAAGCAACCTGCGAATGATTTCAATCGCGCTCAGAGTGAATATGCACTCGAGAAACTTGCACGTAAGAACACCAAGCAGGCACAAGAGGCTTATGCGGCGGTAGTGAAAGGACAAAAGTTGTCATCAGAAAAAGCGCAAGCATTAGCCGATTACATTGCGATTCGTTTGATTCGTACTGAGTCAGATTCACTTGCTCAGTGGCGTGATGACAAAACCAAAACCAGCCAAGATCTGCCTCTGATTGAAAGCCGCATTCGTTTGTCGATTCAAAATGGCGATTGGAAAGGGGTACAGAAGTGGATTGCGGTTTTAAATGACAAGGAACAGGCAACGCTTCGGTGGCAATACTGGCTAGGTCGTAGTGAAATCGCTTTAGGCGATGCAACTGCGGGTAAGCAACGTTTGTCGAAATTGGTCGGCCAACGTAACTTTTACAGCGTTGCAGCGGCCAATGCGATTGGTCAGTCAATTAAGTACCCATCAAGTTCCGTTAAGTTAGACAAGAAAGCCGTTCAGCCATACCAGAAATCTTTGGCACGTATTGAAGAGCTTATCGCGACCGACAAAATTGCTGCAGCGAAGAGTGAATGGACCCATTTGCTTCGTCGTGTGAGTAAACAAGAGAAAACGCAACTTGCCGCTTATGCCGCTTCTAAGCGTTGGTACAACCTCACTGTGATTGCGAGTATTCAGGCGGAAATGTGGGATAACATTCCATTGCGTTTCCCGGTGGCGCATCGCTGGTGGTTTAACTTCTACGCTGAGAAACACAACATCGACCCGATTACGATGATGTCACTCGCTCGACAAGAAAGTGCGTTGGATTCGGAGGCGCGTTCTCCAGTGGGGGCTCGTGGTCTAATGCAAATTATGCCAGCGACTGCGAAGTACACGGCGAACAAGTACAAGCTCAAGTATCAAGGGACACAAGACCTTTATAACGTGGGTAAGAATATTGAGATTGGCAGTCACTACTTACAAGGTTTGATGGAGGATTACGATAATAATCGTATTTTCGCGCTCGCTGCTTATAATGCAGGACCTAACCGAGTAAAAATGTGGCGAGAGCGAACTCAAGGAAAAGTCGACGCTTATTCCTTTATTGAAGCGATTTCATTTAAAGAGACGCGTGGTTATGTGCAGAACATTTTGATGTTTGAGACATACTACCGTGACCTTTTAGGTGTAGACGGTTCGTTCTTGACCCCAAATGAGATCAATACCAAGTATTGAGTGAGGTAACTTGATGTCACACGAACCTGAGTACAAAGACTGGCAACAGATTGTCGAACTGATCCGTTCTAGCGTGGATAACCAGCAACATGAGATGTTGTTAACCATGTTGATGACGCCAGATGAGAGAGAGTCGCTTACTGCACGCGTCAACATTCTGAATGAACTGCTCAAGGGCGAGCTTTCTCAGCGCCAAATCAGTCAAATGCTTGGAGTGGGTATTGCCACCATCACTCGTGGTTCAAATGAGTTAAAGTCGAAGTCGGATAAGGACAAAGACAAACTCAAGACATTACTAGAGCAGGGTGCCCAATAATCTCTGGGTCGAACTCTCTGAGTTACAGACAGCAAAAGGGCGGAATTACCGCCCTTTTTAATATGTGTTTTTCACGCTTATGAGCTGCAATACCCTTAACAAGCGCCTTACTGCTATAGGTTAGCCGGAAAATGCTCTGGATTGGTAAACGGAATCAACGCCAGAATTAAAGCTTGATGGTAGACCGAACTGCGCGTTAGTTGGTTTTGAGTCAGCAAACCAATTGCACCACCTTTCTGTTTGATGTTGTCGGTACCAAATACTGCATCCATCACGTCCCCAAGCTCATTGGCATGTTCCAGCTTTTGTAATACCTCAGGTGGCAACATAAGGCTTGCAGAGCGTGATTCCCCACGATGTGTGTCGGACTCAATCACCATCCAAGCAAAAGTGACTTTTCCTTCAATCCCTGCTTCTAAACCTACGTAGAAATCCGCCTTCGGCATTTCTGTTTTTGCGTTACGGACTCGGTTCAATGCGCCGAGATGAGTTTCTTCATTCGACATCGGTTGATCTGCGACTTCACTTGAAACGCTGACACCAACAAACTCAAAACTTTGCTCTGAGAAAGCACTTTGAAAAGCGCTCTCTACCGCTTTGATTTTTGCCGGGTTTAAGGAAGCGATTACGACCTTTTGGGTTGCCATGATCTTTTTACCTTCCATGTTCTTTTTACTTACAATAGTCCGTTAGCTTAGTTTTACTTGAGTCGGCTTTACGTTCTCACTTGGATAGCAACCCAGTACTTTCAAGTGCTTAGTGATCTTTGTTAGCTCATCAATCGCTTGTTGCATCTCGTTAGAACCAAGGTGGGATTCTAGATCAACGTAGAACATTTCTTCCCATGGATTCCCCATGATTGGACGCGACTCTAGCTTGGTCATATTGATGCCGTAACGCTGAATAACCAATAGTGTTTGAACCAGTGAGCCTGCTTCTTGTGACGTCGACATGATCAGGGTTGTCTTAGCTGGAATCTGCGTGGATACCTCAACCGGTTTACGAGCAACGACGATAAAACGAGTATGGTTTTCAGTTTGGTTTGCGATGTTGCCTTGAATCGCTTGCAAGCCGTAAAGCTTACCGCTTGAAGCATTGCCGATTGCTGCTACGTCATCACGATTAAGCTCTTGTACCTTTTGCATCGCATCTGCAGTACTTGCACAAGACTCTAACTTCACGCCTTTCATGCGGCTTAAAAACTCGCTGCATTGCTGGTGTGGTTGTGGATGAGAGTAAAGTGTTTTGATGTTCTCGAGACGAATGTCTTTAGTCGCCACTAGGCAATGCTCAATCGGTTGAGTCAATTCACCAACGATGTACAGCGTCGTGTGTTGCAGTAGGTCGTAGACCTCATTGATAGAGCCTGAACTGGTGTTTTCAATTGGCAGAACACCATAATCAGCATGACCAGATTCGACGGTCTGAGTTACTTCTTTGAAGTGTTCACAGTTAAGTTCAATTAGCTCTGTGTTCTTGCGGCTGAAGTATTCGCGGCTAGCAAGGTGCGAATAAGAGCCCTTGGCACCAAGGAAAGCAACGCGAGCAAGAGGTTTACGGCTTTGCAGTGGATTAACGAGGTTTTGTAGGTAGCTTTGTTGAAGAAGGACAGAATCTTCAATAATGGTGTGGAAAAGTTTGGTGATGTACTGAGCATCGAGTTCGTATTTATCACGGCCGTTGGTGATCAGTTTTACCAGAAGTTGTTGCTCACGGACTGCATCACGAACAGGTTTCGAAGTTTGAACTTTGCTTTTTGCTACTTCAATACTGAGTTTGCGGCGCTCAGATAATAGGCTCAAAAGCTCGTCATCGAGCTCATTCAAACGTAAACGAATTTCTTCCAGGGAAATAGGTTGGTCAGTCATCAATTCTTTCCTTATAAAAAAAGCCCCCCGATGTGGGAGGCTTTCTGTTTGTTTTTGACTTTTCTTTCACAAACGAGTTAGCCCCTCCAACTATGGAAGGAAAAAGAAGTCAAAAAGAAACAGGTTTGTTGAATGCATAAATAGTGCTTAATTTGTGAGTGTTTAAACACAATAAGCAAGCAGGCGGGGAGCGTCAAGCAAAAAAATAGCGCCTTTCGGCGCTACTTCCTCAATCTGGGGCGTTTACTCTTCTTCTTCCACTAGCTCAGGCTTACTTGCACGTCGAGCTTCTGGTTTGTGGGTCAGCTTATTCAGTTGTCGTTCTAGTTTTTGCTCCACTTCATTGATAGCTGCGTAAAGATCTTCGTGAGTTGCTGAGGCGATTAGCTGGCCTTTAGGAACTTTAATAATGGCTTCGAATTTCTTCTGTTTATTTGGTTCCTCACTGAAAGTTGCTTGGCATCCGATGATGTCTACCTGCCATTTCTCCAGCTTTTTAAATTTGCTCTCAATATGAGCACGGATTGCAGAGGTGATTTCGATGTTTTTACCAGTGATGTTCATTGTCATAAATGTTTTTCCTCTGTGTCATCCCTCATGGGTTGAGTTCAGATTACCGCTTTGATGAGAAAAGAATGTGATCTATATCATGTTTTTGATTGGGTTTTTCGAGATGAAAATTGAATGTGATCTCACTCAAGATCTCCTCAGATTTATGTGAAAATTGCTTGTTATCGGATTCGAAATCATTAGATTGGATAGAGTACTGAGCTGAAAACTAACCCGTTTTTAGGGGAGTCATACGGCCTGTAATTCTAGTTAGTCAAAAATTAACCAGAACAAAGATGTGAATCAGATCACTCTTAAAGTGCACAGTAAGTTAGATTCAAAAACGCCGCTCATGCTTTGAGCGGCGTTTTTGGTTTTTGGGCCTGAGGTTTGTTACTTAGGGCGTTTGACTGACTCTTCGTAAGGGAGTCATAAAGATGGGGTCATCTGGCACGAGTAGAACGCTGTCGAGTGTTTTCGCCAGATCAAGGCTTTCTAACTGTTTGTAGATCACATAGTAGCGGTTCACATTGGTCACGTACCTGACGGTTTCTCCTAAACTTCGCCGCGTAACCACTTCCACATTATTGAACCAGACATTCGGATCATAGCCTTGTTGAGCCGCGCGCTTACGCATTCTCTCTATATTCCCTGGCCCCGCATTGTATGCCGCTAACGTTAAATAGAGCTTATTCTCTTTACTGATGGCATCATCACTGAAGTAATAGCGACGTAGAAACGCCATGTATTTTACGCCCGCATGGACATTATTTTCTAAGTTACGAATGTTCTTAATGTTTACATTAGGGTCACTCGCTGTACTTGGTAAGATCTGCATTATGCCGACTGCTCCACGACTGGAAGCTAAGTTGTTGTCGAACCCAGACTCTTGATACGCTACCGCTGCAATGAGCAGATAATCGAAATCATATTTCTCCCCATACTTAGAAAATAAAGAAGAGAGTTTTTCAAGTTGAGCAATCTTTTTTGGGTTGAGCGCTTTATTGAGCCAATTGGTATTGTCGATGTATTTACCGTAAATGACGTTGCCAAGTAAGGTTCCGGATTTGGCGGTGCGAATGAACTTATTAACGACTTTCATTAACTCAGGACTGTCGTGGCGCATGGCCCAAGCGATCTCGCCGCCTTTGCGAATAGGAATCTTGGTGTGCGCACGGATGCCACCCATAAAGTTCATCCACAGCTTGGCTTTGTGACTATCCAGTACGATGGCTTTGACGTAGCCATTGTTTAGCATCCCCACCAATTCGTAATCTTGTAGTGTTTCTTCGATAAAATGCACCACAACTGGAGGCAAGCCTTTCTTGTTGAGCTTTTTATTTAAGGCTTGAATGCTCTCAAAGTAGCTTGAGCTAGCACGAACCCAAATCTCCTTACCACTCAGTTGTTCAATCTTGGTCATTGCTGGCGTGTCTTTATCGGTGACCACCCACTCTTGAATTCCAGTTATGACAGGATCGCTGAAGCTAACTGATTTCTTACGCGCATCGGTGATAGTGAGGTTCGCGACGACTAAATCCCCTAAGCCTTGTTCTAGTGAGGGAAGTAGCTGATCTCTAGAAACGGGAATGATTTGAATATTGATTTTAGGTTTGAGTTTACGAAGATCTTTTTCGAAATGAGCCAGTAACTCTGCACCAATGCCTTTTGGCTCCCCACCTTCGATGTAATAGAAACCAAGATCGGCAGACACCAAAACTCGCAGAACATTTTTCTCTTTAATAATGTTGAGATCGCCGGTGTAAGGTGGTTGTCTGAGAGGGGACAGTTCGAGCGCAAAACTCGAAGTGGAGAGTAGGATCAACAGTCCCGCCCATAGCTTTGATAGGGTCACATTCACATCCATGTTAATGGTGGAGGAGAACTTTAAGCATATGTGTTGCTTAAAAAACCATCAAGTAAGTGAATGTGGTAACGAGAAAGGATAAGACAAAATTGATGGTGGTTGAAAACAAAACCGCCACAGTTTGGGCTGTGGCGGCTTAGGATTAGTTTGCTGGGTTAAGCTTGATAAGCTCTTCCGTTCTTGCAACGGCGTCATCCAGTTTCAATTGCTTGTAGGCTTCTAACTGAATCTCAAGTGATTTGCGCGCCGCTTCTGTATCAGGGAACGCTTTTTGAAGCTCTTGAGAACGGTTGATCGCTGCAATCCAAGCTTCACGACGCAAGTAGAAGTCTGCCGTCGCTAGATCGTAGTTTGCAAGACGGTTCTTTAGCGCCACCATACGTTTCTGTGAATCTTCCGCATATGGGCTGTTCGGGTAACGTTCTAGCAGCTTTTTGAAGTCGTCGAATGCTTTCTTCACTGGCTCTGGATCACGGTCACTACGATCAACGTTGAACAAGTCATGCATGAAGTTACGGTCTTGCGCCATATGGCTCAAACCACGCATGTACAAAACCCAGTCCATTTTTTCGTGAGTCGGGTTCAAACGCATAAAGCGAGAGATCGTTGCCAGACCTAATGCTAGGTCATCGTTTTTGTAGTACGCGTAGATAAGGTCAAGTTGTACCTGCTCAGAGTAGGCACCAAACGGGTAACGCGAATCCAAAGCTTCTAATTTTTCGATGGCAGAAAGCCAGTTACCGCTTTGCAGAGAAGTTTGCGCGTCTGCATACAGTTCAGAAGGTGGCACATCAGGAACGATTTCTTCTTTGCTTGCACAGCCAAACAGAAGGGATACCGCTAAAAGGCCTGTTAAAGTCTGATGTTTCATATCAGGAGTCTGTTCCTTGAATCTAAATATTTCTTAAGCTGCCGTTACTTTCTTTCCAGTAACAGATACAATGACGTAATAGTCTATTTTTCCACAGTCGTGAGCATTAGTCTCACAGTTTTTAAAAAAGTTCGATATGGCTCAGCAGATTGTTTTAACCAACACCGTAAAAGATAGCCAATTAGGTCAACGTTTAGACCAAGCTATCGCCGAATTATTCGCGGACTTCTCTCGCTCTCGCTTGAAAGAGTGGTTGCTTGCAGGGAAAGTACAAGTGAATGGTGAAGTTGTCACTAAACCTCGCACCAGAGTAATGGGTGGCGAGGAAATTACCTTGCAAGCCGAGCTGGAAGATGAAGAACGCTGGGAAGCACAAGATATCCCGCTAGATATCGTCTACGAAGATGAAGACATCATCGTAATCAACAAGCCTCGTGATTTTGTAGTACACCCTGGCGCGGGTACGCCAGACGGCACAGTACTAAACGCATTGCTGCATCACTACCCAGATATCGCAGAAGTACCTCGTGCAGGTATTGTGCACCGTCTGGATAAGGACACTACAGGTCTAATGGTGGTCGCGAAAACTGTTCCGGCACAAACTCGTCTAGTACGCGCGCTGCAAAAACGTAACATCACTCGTGAGTACGAAGCGATTGCAATCGGTCGTATGACGGCGGGCGGTAAAGTGGATAAACCAATTGGTCGTCACTCTACTAAACGTACGCTAATGGCAGTTGCTCCAATGGGTAAACCTGCGGTAACGCACTACCGTGTTGCGGAGCACTTCCGTGAACACACGCGTATCCGTCTTCGCCTAGAAACCGGTCGTACGCACCAAATCCGTGTTCATATGTCTTACCTACAGCATCCGCTACTAGGTGATACTGCATACGGTGGCCGTGCTCGTATCCCAACTGGCGCTTCAGAAGAACTAACGGAAATGATCCGTGGTTTTGACCGCCAAGCACTGCACGCGGTAATGCTGCGTTTCAATCATCCTGTTACTGGTGAAGCGCTAGAGTTTCACGCTCCAGTACCGGATGACATGGTAGAAATGACAGAAGCGCTACGTAAAGATACAGAAGAGTTCGGTCTGCCTGACGAGTTCTAATATGAAGACGATACTCCCTAACTGGCCAGCACCAAAAAACGTTAAAGCTTTCGCCTCTACCAGAGTCGGAGGCTTTTCGACTGCGCCTTATCAAGGGCTTAACCTTGGTGCTCATGTTGGGGATGACTTGTCCATCGTAGAAAAGAACCGTGACTGGTTGGCGCAACAAGCAAAGATGCCTAGTGCGCCAATCTGGTTGAACCAAACCCATTCTACAGTGGTTGCTCAAGTTAGTGATCCAACAACGCAAGTGCTCGATGCGGATGGCGTGTTTACTTCTTCAAGTCAGGTTGTTTGTTCAGCGATGACAGCGGACTGCTTGCCCGTTTTATTAACCAATACGCAAGGCACCCAAGTTGCGGCCGTTCATGCTGGTTGGCGTGGCTTAGCGAATGGTATCGTTGAAAACGCCCTCGAGTTGTTTTCTGGTGAGGTAATGGCGTGGCTTGGTCCTGCAATTGGTCCTCAAGCATTTGAAGTCGGCGAAGATGTCCTGCAAGCCTTTGTGGATTTCGACTCACAAGCTCATCAAGCATTTACCCCTCGTGAGGTTGAAGGGAAGTGGCTAGCGGATATGTCCAAGCTTGCAACTCAGCGTCTCAATAAATTTGGCATTACTCAGGTATTCGATTCAGGGTTGTGTACTTTCCAAGACAAAGATGACTTCTATTCCTATCGTCGTGATGGTGTGACGGGTCGACAAGCCACTTTTATTTGGATTGAAGACTGATCACTACAACGCAAAAGTGTTGAGATGCATAGCTTCATTTTTGCAAAGCTATCTTTATTAATTCACTCCCTTGAAATTCCCGCTCTGCGTATCCATCTTTCTAACTGTCAAAAGAATTTTCTTAAGTTGAGGTTAGGAAGAAAGATATGCGTCTTGATAGATTCACAAGTAAGTTTCAAATCGCTATCTCTGATGCTCAGTCACTAGCGTTAGGGCGCGATCATCAATATATCGAACCTGTGCACCTAATGGTGGCATTGCTTGATCAGAACGGTAGCCCAATTCGTCCACTGCTAACCATGTTAGATGTTGACGTGACTCATCTACGCTCTAAATTGAGTGAAATGTTAGACCGGCTGCCTAAAGTAAGTGGCATCGGCGGTGATGTTCAGCTGTCTAGCTCTATGGGGACAGTTTTCAATTTGTGCGACAAAGTGGCTCAAAAGCGTCAGGACTCCTACATCTCTTCCGAAGTCTTTTTGCTTGCAGCATTAGAAGACCGTGGCCCACTTGGTCAGCTATTAAAAGAGATGGGTTTGACCGAGCAGAAAGTTAGCCAAGCGATCGAAAAGATCAGAGGTGGTCAAAAGGTCAATGACCCGAACGCGGAAGAACTACGCCAAGCATTGGAAAAGTTCACCATAGACCTAACAGAACGCGCAGAGCAGGGTAAGTTAGATCCTGTAATCGGCCGTGATGATGAAATCCGCCGTACCATCCAAGTATTGCAGCGTCGTACCAAGAACAACCCAGTGATCATTGGTGAACCAGGTGTGGGTAAAACCGCTATCGTAGAAGGCTTGGCTCAGCGCATCATTAATAATGAAGTACCAGAGGGGCTACGTGGTCGCCGCGTACTTTCATTAGATATGGGCGCACTTGTTGCAGGTGCAAAATACCGTGGTGAATTTGAAGAGCGTTTGAAGTCGGTATTGAATGAACTAGCCAAAGAAGAAGGCAACGTCATTCTGTTTATTGATGAGCTTCATACCATGGTTGGCGCGGGTAAGGGCGAAGGCTCTATGGATGCCGGTAACATGCTAAAACCAGCATTGGCTCGTGGTGAGCTCCACTGTGTAGGCGCCACTACATTGGATGAATACCGCCAATATATAGAGAAAGATGCGGCACTTGAGCGTCGTTTCCAAAAAGTGCTGGTGGATGAACCAACAGTTGAAGACACGATTGCTATTCTTCGTGGTTTGAAAGAGCGCTATGAACTTCACCACCATGTAGAGATTACCGATCCAGCGATCGTGGCAGCCGCAAGTTTGTCTCATCGCTATGTTTCGGATCGTCAGTTGCCTGATAAAGCGATCGACCTTATTGATGAAGCCGCTTCTAGTATTCGTCTACAGATCGACTCTAAACCAGAATCGCTCGATAAACTCGAACGTAAAATCATCCAACTTAAGATCGAACAGCAAGCACTAAGTAACGAGCATGATGAAGCAAGTGAAAAACGCTTGGATGTGCTTAACGACGAGTTGAACGAGAAAGAACGTGAATATGCAGAGCTAGAAGAAGTGTGGAACGCAGAAAAAGCCGCACTATCTGGCACACAACATATTAAAAGTGAGTTAGAGCAAGCCCGAATGGATATGGACTTTGCACGCCGAGCCGGTGACCTAAACCGCATGTCGGAACTGCAATATGGCCGTATTCCTGAACTTGAAAAACAGCTCGATCTTGCTACTCAAGCTGAAATGCAAGAGATGACGCTGCTGCGTAATAAAGTGACGGACAACGAGATTGCAGACGTACTCTCTAAGCAAACGGGTATCCCCGTTTCTAAAATGCTCGAAGCAGAAAAAGAAAAACTGCTCCGCATGGAAGAGGTACTGCACAAACGTGTGATCGGTCAGGCTGAAGCGGTTGAAGTGGTGTCTAACGCAATCCGTCGTAGTCGAGCTGGCTTATCCGATCCAAACAAACCGATTGGTTCCTTCTTATTCTTAGGTCCAACAGGTGTGGGTAAAACAGAACTATGTAAGACACTCGCGAGCTTCATGTTTGATAGTGAAGATGCCATGGTACGTATCGATATGTCCGAGTTCATGGAGAAACACTCTGTGGCGAGATTGGTTGGTGCGCCTCCGGGTTATGTTGGCTATGAAGAAGGTGGCTATTTAACAGAAGCAGTTCGCCGTAAACCTTATTCTGTCATCCTATTAGATGAAGTAGAGAAGGCACACCCAGATGTGTTCAATATTCTGCTGCAAGTATTGGATGATGGTCGGCTAACTGATGGTCAGGGTAGAACGGTGGATTTCCGTAACACTGTAGTGATCATGACTTCGAACTTGGGTTCTGCTCGTATCCAGGAGAACTTTGCGACGTTGGATTACCAAGGTATTAAGAATGAAGTAATGGATGTGGTTAGCAAGCACTTCCGCCCAGAGTTCTTAAACCGTGTTGATGAAAGTGTGGTATTCCACCCGCTTGGTCAAGAGCATATTAAGTCGATTGCATCTATTCAACTTGAGCGTCTAGCGAAACGCTTAGAAGAAAAAGGTTATCAATTAGAGGTATCCGAGAAAGCCCTCGATTTGATTGCTCAAGTTGGTTTCGATCCTGTCTATGGTGCGCGACCTTTAAAACGTGCCATTCAACAGAATGTTGAGAACCCATTAGCGAAATCAATCTTGGCTGGTCAAATCTTGCCAGACAAGAAAGTACAGTTGATTGTGAACAACGACCAAATCATTGCTCACCAGTAATTGCATCAATGCACTGAAAAGTGAGATCAAGTTCAAGTTTTAGGGGGCGTTAGCCCCCTTTTTAATGCACTTTTATTGGGTTTTGATTGTTTTCTATACGAACGAACCAAAAAGATAAGTTTTTTTTGAAAAATAGGCTTGTGTTCCTAAACGAACTCCCTATAATGCGCCTCCGTTGTCACGGGAAAGCAAACAAAGCGAAGTCGAGATAACAAGGTCAGTGAGTTCGAAAGTAACTCACAGAGAAATAACTTAAAAAAGTGTTTGACACGATAAGTTATCTCGCTAAAATGGCCGTCCACTTTGAAGAGAACTTCAGAGTGTGCTCTTTAAAAATAAGAACCTATCAATCTGTGTGGGCACTCGTTGATGATAATCCAATTAGAAGCTTCGGCTTCAAATTAGGTTTCAATGATACGAAGTGACCATTGAATCGAAAGATTCAGCACAGTCAATTCAAACATTACTTTATGTAATGTTCAGTATTCATTGAGCCGAACAAAATCTTAAATTGAAGAGTTTGATCATGGCTCAGATTGAACGCTGGCGGCAGGCCTAACA
>NZ_JAADJW010000069.1:0-6656 GCF_010092875.1 Vibrio sp. LB10LO1 | reverse complement strand
ATTCATCTTTTTTCTCCTGCGCTCTAACGCCCTGTTAAGGTGTGAGCAACGCAATGCCGATGTTGCCGCAGACCACCTTAAACACTAAACGCAACGCATAGTAAAAATGCCACGCGTTGCGAATCACTCTTAAACAGTTTGTTATAACTACGCTTTCTCTGTTGCCGACTCTATATGATTTACAGCTGATCCGATAATAAAATGACAAATGGTAGCCAAAGTAAACAGTACTATCTGAGTCTTACCTAGTACCTCGTTTGGAATAACTAACATCAGAATATTAATCACCACATTGACCACTAGACCAAAGGCAATTAATACCGTTAGATAGAAGTTCACCGCTGAAGTTTTCTTTGGCTTATTCGTTTTAGCGAGAGCCGTAGCAAGCTTAACAATTAACTGTCCGTATACTATGGTTGCGGCTATGCCCCAATCGGGAAGCATATAAAAAGAACCACTCACCCCTTGGGCACTTCTTACAATCAGTATTATGACGAAAGGCAGTATTACGAAAATGTAGTCAGCAATTAAAGCAAGAATATTACTATTTGCTGTCTTCACGAGACTTCTCCGCTTCTTCAATACGAATTTGCAGCTCTTTTCCTTTTACAACACGTTCGACATGCAAGATACGGTGCTGTTTATGAGTATATGTCTTTGAGCCTTTCAACCTCACTGCCTGATAGCAGACATAAGCAATTAATGCATCTCCTGGGTCTAAATGCCCAAGATCACAGCTTTGATAACGACCTAGCCATTCCTTATGCTCTATGGAAGCTGAGAATGAGACATTTCTCTCTACACTCTTAAAGTCCCACTGAGAGTCACCTAAGAATACTGGCTTTTTTACCAGTAAGGTTTCGATTTTTTTAACCTCTGTGCTGTCAGCAACAAATAAATCGTCGACCTCTTTATCGAATCTGACTCTCGTATTTAGGTACGTGACGTTGTTAGCCTGAGGCGTACGAATGTCAATAGTTTCGCCATCAGCCAGTAGTTCGGAAGCCTTGCAAAGGCTTTTGAGATCTTTGGCGTATTGATAACGGTCAATATTAACCTGATTGGGGAACTCTACAGCGCCATGCGCAAGAAGTTCGTCCTCGACACCTTTCACGGCGCTATCGATAACGTCTTCGTTTTCGATACTATCTAAATCAACCATTGAATTAGCGATGTATAGAGGTATTGAAGTCAACGCATTAGCTACTTTTTGCAAGCCAGAAGTACACTTGATTATGCTTTTAAGAGAACCAATTTGAACGCCCGAAAGTTCATAAGTGAAATTAAGGTCAGCATCTACTGATTTGCCGACAGTAAACGTCAAGTTCTCAAAAGCAGTCACATAAGCTGCCATCGCCAAAAACACTCGTTCAGGCTTGCCTGTCGAAGGCTTATAATCAAGCCGAATTTCAAATGAACTTTCGTACAATCTCGTTCTCCTAATGATGTACTCAAAAAGTAGTTATAACGCCCTGTTAAGGTGTGAGCAACGCAATACCGATGCCGCCGCATAACACCTTAATCACCTAAACCAACGCATAGTAAAAATGCCACGCGTTGTGAATCACTCTTAAACAGTTTGTTATACCTATTTTTTCTCGACGGCTTTAGTAGCTAAAACGGCTAAACCGCCCAGAGCTAATGCACCACCGAGAAATTTAGCAAACTTCGGGTTTTCTGAGCATAAACCAACTAAGCTTGCGCCCAAAACAGCACCAGTTGCACCAGCAACAACTTGAGTCGAAGACATTTTTAAACCTGTAGCCCATTTAGCAAAATGCTCACAGTTTCGGTCTGTTAGCGAGTATTTCCACTCCCCAATTTGAGAACGAGCGAGTTCGAGTACCTCTGGAACTGGGCGGTCGTAAGTCACTTTAGCTGGATAGGTATGTTTACCTTTAGTCACCACATCCCAGCTCTCTTCTTGAACGGTGCCATTTCGTTGGGTTGCAGAAATGAGCATAGGTAGCCCCTTTTCACACAAAGAATCTGAAACTAGAGACCAGTGCTGATAAACACCGAAGTTGCTGACAACAATATCGCCAGGATTTAGATTTTGAATTGACATATGTATCCCTACATTTGATTAATTGACGATATCAATATGTAGGCATACTTTTGAATTTCAAGTGGTTGCATAGGTATAACGCCTTGTTAAGGTGTGAGGCACGCAATACCGAAGCCTCCGCATAATACCTTAACCACTAAAATCAACGCATAGTAAAAATGCCACGCGTGCCGAATCACTCTTGAACAATTTGTTATGTTGTAGACTCAAGGCAAAGGCATCCATTCTTTTACGCCTACATACTGGTCATATTTGTCTTTTTCGTCTTTTGTTTTTTGGTCTCTGATGTAACGCATTGAAAATCCACCATACATTGAACCACTGTTATTCAGAGACCAATCTACGATATCTTCATCTGAAACTGAGTACGCTTCACCGACGACAATATGATCTAACTGAGGGAGTGTTTCAAAAGCTTGAACCACGAAAGACTTTGAATCTACATCTACCACCATGAACCACAAGTAAGCACCTTGTTCTGGGAAGTATACTTTTACAAGAGCAAAACTAGATGCAAGCTCAGGTTTAGACAATAGCTCGCGAAAGGATCCTATGCTCGCTTTAGCTTCGATAATTGTCCTCTGCCATAAAAGGTCATTGGATAAAACTGGATTACTCTTCACTTCGTCACCCGAAAAACTTAAACCTGAATGTAGAATTGATACCAATAGTAGTAACCAATATTTCATTGTTAGCCTCAAACAACATAACGCCCTGTTAAGGTGTGAGCAACGCAATACTGATGCCGCCGCATACCACCTTAATCACTCAAACCAACGCATGGCAAAAATGCCACGCGTTGCGAATCACTCTTAAACAGTTTGTTAGTGGGCAACCCGCACATTGTCGATGAAAACCCCAGTATTAGAGGAAACATATTGAATTAGATCATTCACATCTTGGAATTCCGAGTTATCGATTAGATCTTCTCTTTCATGTAAACCGTCTATATCTTCAACAACAACACGACCTAAACGGATAATGCCAGACATTGACTCTGGAACATTATCATCTAACTCTATAGTTGCCACTCTTGTCATCGATACTTCATACGCATGGTTTAGTTGAGCTAAGCACTCGTGAGCTAAATGAATGTTACTTTCTATTTCCGAATCAGAGAACATTTCTTCTGCATGCATCAAACGATTTCTAAAGTTTTGTAAATATAATAGCTTCTCAAAGAGTTCAGAATGTAATAAGGATGACTTTTTTAAATCTCGATATAAGATATGCTTGGGCACAGGAACTCTTTTTATTCGACCATCAGCCATAATTCTCTCTCGGAGATGGTTGTTTGTTATTCTTGATATTTTTATAACTAAAGAATCCAGCCGCTTCCACGTTCTTATAAACTCACCATATAGTGAATTCACATTTGACATCACACTTTCCGCAACAATTTCCTTATCATCTGCTGGAACGGAGATTTTGTCTATATCTTTTATGGCTTTGTCTAAGCTAACATTAATCTCATCTACTAATTGCCTAATACTCTCATAATCACGCTTTGTGACAATTGCGTTATGAGCAATTAAGCACCTCAACTCATATAGTTTTCTCCAACGAGAATCTAGAAATGAATCTTCACAATCAACAATTTCCGAAAAATATCGTTGCCAGTTAGATTTTGGAATGTACTCTTTCAGTTGTTCTAGCTTTAAAGATTCTATTGATTCGGCAGCATCAATTTTATCAAATAGACTCTTGGTGTTATGAACAGAATAAGGCTTAAATAAAAAGTCCGCCAAGTGAATAAAGTCAACTTTGTAAACTTGTGGTGCGTCTTTTCTTTTGCTTTTTTCTACTGCTACTTTGAAGGTTTCTGGTGATGACTCCTTTAGCCAACTTGTTCCGACTTTTCTAAGCATGAAATTAGTAATTAACTTTCTCATTGTATTCTCGATACAATGAATCAAAGGGTACGATTCTTGAGAATAAAAAGTAGAGATATCATCAACCAATATTTCAGGTTTTCCGCCAGATTTTTGAATTAATTTTTTTATATCTCTAAGCAATTCCACAAAAATATCAAGTTTATCACGTTCGCACTTCGCACTTAATGTCAACTGAAAGAATCGTTGTCCTTTATTCTCTACCTCTCCTGAAATCAAACCATATTCAACATCAAAGCTCCCTTTGTATATAAGCTTTCTGTTACTAATTTTAATATCAGAGTTAACTTGCAACAATTTGTTGAATGTAGGCTTACCATCGCAAAAAGCGCCTTCATCATCCATCAAGATCAAGTACTCTACTTTGAATTCTTTCATTTGATTGCTCTCATTTTACTATTTACACACTGCCCACTAACGCCCTGTTAAGGGGTGAGCAACGCAATGCTGATGCCGCCGCATACCGTCTTAAACACTAAAACCAACGCATAGTAAAAATGCCACGCGTTGCGAATCCCTCTTGAACAATTTGTTATGTGGTTTTCCCACGTAGTCCTATTAAGTTTCCAAATGGGTCCTCAACTTGGGACATTGAAAGCCCATCTTCGATTTCCATTGGTCCACGATAAAGACACGCACCTAGTTCTTCAAAATGAGCCAGAGCAACACATAAATTATCTACTGACCAGTAAACAACTGTACCACTTTTACCAGCACCAACCTTTTTGTCTGCTTGGACTATTTCTAATGAGAAACCATTTAGATCAAGCACCGTGAAATCAAAGTCAGGATGGTAAACCGGAACGGCTTCTGGAAAAGCTTTCTTGTACCATTCAAGCCCTTTCGCTACATCTGGGACATGAACAAGAACCGCTGATGGATTCATAATTTCTCTCCAACCACATAACGCCCTGTTAAGGTGTGAGCAACGCAATACCGAAGCCACCGCATACCACCTTAAACACTAAAACCAACGCATAGTAAAAATGCCACGCGTTGCGAATCACTCTTAAACAGTTTGTTATAAATCGGGCTAAAACTGTGTAATGTGGATTTTAAAACTATTTTCTTTAGTCTTTGCAAGCTTTAGCTTATTTGTAAAACCCAAAGCATTGAGATTAGTAATAAGCCTGTCCTTATCCTTATCACTCATTCTTTCGCCAATTATTACGCTAAGCAGCGCACTAGGTTTATATTTTTTTAAACCGCTATTTGACGAAAGAAACCGATACTCTCTCTCGCACTGAAACTCAGCAGGTTTGTAGAAGAAACAAGTATTATAGATCCGTTCTAGATTGCGTTTTTTAAAATCCACCCCTGTAACATCCTCAAGCCCGCTTCCTTCATGGATAAGGTTTTCCCCCGATAACAGACGAGGAAAGTTTACATATTTGACTGGACCTACTTTAACTAACGAGTCTCCCTTACTCTCGTTGAATAATTTATAGTCAAACACCAAGCAGAAACCTTTTAGTTCATTTCCGTAGTGAGCCCACATATAAGGTGACTCTTCTACCTTTGATTGCTCGCAAAAAGCCATCGAGAGAACACCCATATTTCCTAGTTTTGATAAATCCGGGGAGTATTTATCGTGTTCATTAGGGTCAAGCAAACAGAACATATTTTCGGTAGGATCGTTCAATTGCTCAGTTCTAGCAAAGTATAAGCTGAGCTCTGATAAAGCAGACATTGAATAATCGTTGACTGTCTGAAACTTGTATAAGTTCACTGATGCCTCCTTAGATTTATAACGCCGCGTTAAGGTGTGAGTAACGCAATACCGATGTCACCGCACACCACCTTAAACACTAAAACAAACGCATAGTAAAAATGCCACGCGTTACGAATCACTCTTAAACGCTTTGTTATGTGAAATTTTTCCCACTTGTTCATTTACATAAGACTCTAGATTTTCTGTATGTTCGTAGTAAATACCTAAAATATGAAGAGCCTTACTTATTGATTCTTTGTCCACTTTACCCGAAATATTATCCTCTTCACCACGAGCTAGAGGAAACAAGTCATCAACACTTACTTTAAGTTCGGCTAGTCCAAAGAAAAGTGTGTTGTAATATCTTCGGTTCGTTTGCGGTTTCTTACAGACACTTTCGAGTCGTGCACCATGCACTTGCAGCATATTTAGCACTTTTGCCAAATAATCACCAACTTCGGGAGTTGCATGCCGAATACACTCTTGAAACGTTTCGAAATGAGCGTCACTCAATTTAGGCACCGTAATTTCTGACATTTCGGAGCGATTTTTACTATAGTAATACGCATCTTGGAGGCTCCTTGCGCTTTCACTGAGATACTGACACAAATCATCTAACTTTTGAGGTAAGAGCGCTCTTGACGCTACAAAATCTCGTTGTCTTTGTTTTTCAACTGCTACGCTGGAAATGTTAAATGCCGTTATACTCGAAAGGAAAGCAAGTACACCTGTATTCAAAGTTTGCCAATCTAACCAAACACCATGGACATAATCCCAATCACCATAAAACCATGGCACTACACACATAAAGACAAAATAGATAATGATCGAAGGCACGCCTACATAATTTAATAGCCCAACATAAAACTTAGGCTTGAAAAGACCAAACCGATACAACGAAATTCTCCCATTTCACATAACGCCCTGCTATGTAGTGGTCAACAAATACCGGACACAGATTTAAGCCGATTTTCTGCATCAACCG
>NZ_JAADJW010000068.1:0-6698 GCF_010092875.1 Vibrio sp. LB10LO1 | reverse complement strand
CCGATAGTACCAACGTTTACGTGCGGTTTTACACGTTCAAATTTTTCTTTAGACATGAGTAGTCCCTCTAGGTACGGATTTAGGTGGCCCGAATTGACCACGCAACCAAAAAAGATAATTGGTAAATCTTATATCAAAAGGAAATAACTTTGAGAGCTGGTGCTGATAGGCAGACTCGAACTGCCGACCTCATCCTTACCAAGGATGCGCTCTACCACCTGAGCTATATCAGCACTCAAATTAGAGTGGAGCGGGCAGCGGGAATCGAACCCGCA
The DNA here is from genome assembly GCF_010092875.1 of Vibrio sp. LB10LO1. Lineage (NCBI taxonomy): Bacteria > Pseudomonadati > Pseudomonadota > Gammaproteobacteria > Vibrionales > Vibrionaceae > Vibrio > Vibrio sp. LB10LO1. The sequence goes on along the minus strand of NZ_JAADJW010000068.1, from coordinate 6,423 downwards.
TCATCAGCTTGGAAGGCTGAGGTAATAGCCATTATACGATGCCCGCAACACGTAACTCTGAGAGCTATTTCCTAAAGAATATGGTGGAGGGGGACGGATTCGAACCATCGAAGGCAGTGCCGGCAGATTTACAGTCTGCTCCCTTTGGCCACTCGGGAACCCCTCCAAAATTTCAAGCCATTCTTACTACAATTGTTTCTCTAAGAAACAGGAAAGAATGGTGCCGACTACCGGAATCGAACTGGTGACCTACTGATTACAAGTCAGTTGCTCTACCTACTGAGCTAAGTCGGCATAAGTGGTGCGCATTCTATTGAATGATTTTCTAGGTTGCAATAGCTATTTCAAAAAAAAACGTAAAATTAGACTTTTTAGAATCAATTGCTGCAAAATCATACAAACCTCGCTTTTTAAAGCAAACTTTCGAGCTTTGTCGTTTGCTTTGCACGGAGCTTGTTGTATGTTCTTGCTCTCTATGAAACCAAGGATAAAAGAGACCCATGAGTCCATTTTTGTCATTTGACCGTGCCGAATGGGCAGAATTGCGTAATTCTGTTCCAATGACACTATCTGAAGATGATTTAACTGCGCTTCAAGGCATTAATGAAAACCTCACTATGGAGGAAGCGGTAGAGATCTACCTTCCTTTGTCTCGCCTTTTAAATCTGTACGTTCAGGCTCGCCAAAGCCGCAACTCGGTACTTCAGCAATTTCTCAACACAGAAGAACATGCCCCACCCTTTGTTATTGGTATCGCAGGCAGTGTAGCAGTTGGTAAGAGTACGACCGCGCGACTGCTAGAGGCTTTGCTATCACGTTGGGAGAACCACCCAAAAGTTGCACTTGTAACAACGGATGGTTTCTTATACCCAAAGAAGGTATTGGAAGAGAAAGGTATCATGCATCGTAAAGGCTTCCCGGAGTCTTACGACATTAAACGCTTGGTCGAATTCGTTTCCGATGTAAAAGCCGGTCAGCCGAATTTAGAAGTCCCGGTTTATTCACACATTACTTATGACATCACTGAAGAGCGCAAGAAAGTAGATCGCCCTGATGTACTTATTATCGAGGGATTAAATGTCCTACAGAGCGGTATGGACTACCCGCATGATCCTCATCGTGTGTTTGTCTCAGACTTTCTTGATTTCTCTATTTATGTGGATGCGGAAACCGAAACCATCGAGCAATGGTATGTAGAGCGCTTCTTGAAGTTTCGTAGAGGGGCATTTACCAAGCCTGGCTCGTACTTTAGTCATTACACTCAGCTCTCAGTGGAAGAAGCAAAGAGTAAGGCAAAGCAAATTTGGCATGATATTAATGGACTCAATTTAGAGCATAATATTCTTCCCACTCGAGAAAGAGCCCATCTTATCTTACACAAAGGACCAAGCCACTTGGTTGATAAAGTATCACTGAGAAAGTAATGCTAGCTTGATCGCTCTATTCCGTTTTTCTTAAGGAGATCTCACCACCAATGTAGGTCTCCAATCCATTCTCGGTTTCTAGAACAACACCGCCTTGTTGGTCAATGCCTTTCACAACGCCATGCACTTCTCTTGGGCCCATTAGTAACTTCACAGGGCGACCAATAAAATTATCTAAACGATTCCAACGTTCAACAAAACCGGCCAATCCCGTCATCTCGTATTCTTCTAATGCCATCTTCCAATGTTTGATGAACTTGAGCGCCAGGTCATTTCTGTCGATACTAAAACCATCACTAACTTGATTTAAAGTTGTCCAAGGCTGATCAATGTCCGGCTGCAAGTCTGGCATACCAATATTAAGCCCCATACCAATAACCAGATGCGCTGCACCGCCTGCTTGCCCAGACATTTCCACTAAGATACCCGCGAGCTTTTTATCCTGGTAGTAGATATCGTTCGGCCATTTGAGTTTAACGCCTTGAATACCCAACTCTTCGATAGCTTCCACAGCGGCAATGCCAACAACCAAGCTCAACCCCATAGCCGCTGCCATACCAGCATCCAAACGCCAGTACATGGATAAGTATAAGTTTGTACCAAAAGGCGATACCCATTGACGACCACGTCGCCCTCGCCCCTTCGCCTGATATTCTGCTAGGCAGACTCGCCCTTTCACAGAGTCATTGACTCGATCGAGTAGATATTGGTTAGTGGAGTCGATCACGGAAATAAGCTCGAGAGGAGTATCCAGTTGAGCTTGAAGTTTCTGTTCGTCGAGTAACTGCAAAGGTTGTGCTAACTGATAACCACGTCCTTGGATACGGTATATATCAACACCCCAGTCATTAAGCCCTTTAATGTGCTTAGCAATCGCAGCTCGAGAAATCCCAAGTTCTTGCCCCAAGCCTTCTCCAGAATGAAAACCTCCATCGCTGAGGGACTTGAGAATATGCAGCTTTACAGAGTGTTCCTTTCTCATCGTTTAGCCTCAATCTCAGCTAGATTGGTTTCACCTTTGTTATTCATAAAACGAACTTCGTGTTCAAGTTCAATCTGGTATTTATCCCAAACGGTCTTTTTCACCAGAGACGCTAAGTCGACCACATCATCAGCACTGCAGTTATCAACATTAGTCAACACCAAAGCTTGCAGTGGATTGACTTGAGCACCATTGACCGATATACCCTTAAGACCACATTGGTCTATTAACCATCCCGCTGCGACCTTCATTCCGCCCTGTGCTGGGTAAGCCACCATATTGCTGTGCTGCTGAATTAGGCGATCATAATGATCTTGGCTGATCACAGGGTTTTTGAAGAAACTGCCCGCATTGCCGACTTTCGCCGGATCAGGCAGCTTTTCCATACGCACTTGGCAAACACGTTCAAAGATAGCGAGAGGAGTTAACTCATCCTCTGGAATACTCTGCAAAGGGCCATATTGATTGATCGCCTGCCACCGCTTCGGCAATTTCAGACCAACCGCAGTGATAAAGCACTTTTCATACAGTTCGTGCTTGAAGATAGAATCACGATAACCAAACTGGCACTCGTTAGCGGTCATTCGCCTTGTTTCAAAGCTGTGAAGGTCAAGAATGTCCACGTACTCACAAATGCTCTGTAACTCTAAGCCATAAGCTCCAATGTTTTGGATAGGAGCAGAACCCGCACACCCAGGAATAAGAGCGAGATTCTCCATCCCCCCCATGCCCTGCTCAACACTCCACGCAACCAAACTCGGCCAATCTTCCCCACCTTCAACGTGTAGTAAGTAATGCTCGTCGGTTTCAGTGACCGTTTTACCCATTAAACGGTTGATGATCACCATACCTTCATAAGGTTGAGTAAACAGCATGTTACTGCCCTTCCCCAGAAAGAGCTTGGGTATGTCTTGATAAGCTTGGTCTTGGAAAAGTTGTCTTACGTCCTCTACTGACTCAACAATCGCCAGGTACGCACAGGTTTGTTCGATACCAAATGTGTGGAAAGCCTTAAGGCTCGCGTGTTTCTTAATTTCCATAGTGGATTTGCAACGCCTGATGAGATTCTCTTAAACTGTGAACATTCTACATTAGTTATCTTTTAGCCGCAGTGACAATACCTAGCTCATTAATCATAGAAGTGTTAAATCCAATCAAACTTCCTCTTATTAAGAGGTTGTATAAAGCCCATTATCCCGCAGGACGGGCAAAACGAGACGAGCTAATCATTACAGCCAGTATCGACAACAGTATCGTCGCTTTGTTAAGAATGAAGACGGTAGAGAAGTCACGGCTACTAACCGGTATGCTCGTTGTGCCGGAATATAGGGGGACAGGTGTGGGAGGGGCGCTGCTTGAACATTGCACAAGCAAAGTTTTCAATGATGGCGACTATTGCTTTGCTTTTATCCATTTAGAAAACTATTACGCACAACATGGATTCAAAACCATCGAGAGCACAGAGCTTCCCAATTCATTAAAAATGGCTTATTTGCGTTATGTAGAGAGTGGTAAAGATCTCATTCCAATGCAATTCATTACTTCTCACACCTCAAAGGGTGTGGTTTTGTAGCCAGAGAAATCATATCTTTGGTAAAATGTCAGGTTCGCAATATTGCACTTAATTAAGGTACTCACACCGGTATGATAGTAAGTAGGAACCCATTCGAACAGTTGCCAAGTCTCGCAGTTAAGCCTGAAGACTTTGAAGTTCTGCATGCAGCAGATACTTTCAGAACTCGTCTTCTTGAAGCGATCAGCAAAGCAACGTCGCGAATTTACCTAGTCGCTCTATATCTGGAAGATGATGAAGCTGGCCGTGAAATTTTCACAGCGCTCTATGAAGCGAAGCAGCGCAATCCTGGATTGGACATCAATATCTGTGTAGATTGGCACCGAGCGCAACGTGGTCTCATTGGCGCAGAGTCGTCAGAAGGTAATGCTGCACTGTACAAAGCCTTCACAAAGAAATATCAACATTCTATTCCTGTCTACGGTATTCCAGTGCGTGGTAGAGAAGTGTTTGGTGTGCTGCATCTTAAAGGTTTTATCGTAGATGACACCGTGATCTACAGTGGTGCAAGCCTTAACAACGTATACCTTCAGTACAACGATCGTTACCGTTTCGACCGCTACCATGTCATTCAGCATAAAACGTTAGCAGACTCTATGGTGAGGTTCATTCAAGACGAAATGATCGCTCATCCTGCAGTCAACGACTTAGCAGGCAAAGATAAACCTGAAACCAAAGAAATCAAAGCTGACATTCGCCAACTTCGCTCTTCACTTGCACGTGCAAACTATGAGTTTGAACCAGAAATTGCTAGCGAAGAAGAAGTGAAGGTGACGCCATTAGTCGGTTTAGGTAAACGTCGTAATTTACTCAACCAACAAATCGTTAAGCTACTTGCTGCTGCTCAGAACGAAATCTTTATCTGCACTCCTTACTTTAACTTCCCGAAAGCAATTAATCGTGAAGTAAAACGTGCAATGAAACGAGGCGTAAAAGTAACAATAGTGGTTGGTGACAAAACTGCTAACGACTTCTACATCTCCCCTGAAGAAGAGTTTAAGACTATTGGTGGCTTACCATATCTATACGAACTCAACTTACGTCGTTTCGCTAAAGCGAATGAAGCCAGCATTGCTGCTCGTAAGCTATCTATTCACCTTTGGAAGCACGATAACAACAGTTTCCACCTAAAAGGCATTTGGGTAGATAAGCGCTACATGCTGATGACTGGTAATAACTTGAACCCTCGTGCATGGTCACTGGATCTAGAAAATGGTCTATTGGTACAAGATAACTACGCCAAGATGACAGATAAGTTTGAACAAGAAGTGGCAAACATTCTTGAACATACTCAGCTTATTTGCACCTACAAGCAGCTAGAAAAAGTAGAAGACTACCCGGTAAGTGTTCAGAAGTTAGTTCGCAAGATCACTCGAATCAAAGCTGATGGGGTACTTAAACGTATTCTTTAAGAAGTCTAGCTAAAGTCATAACGAAGCCCAGTATGAAAGTACTGGGCTTTTTTATTACTGGTAGCTTGGGAGGTAAGGGCAACTAAAACTCGCAGAGAATAACAAGGTCTATAAGATCCGAATAAACAAACTCCCCCTATGACATCCCCTCTAATGGCTCATAAGGCAATAACGTTGGATTACTTTAGAGGGAAATAGCTAGATCGAGTAAATAAGAAGGCTTTCAGTGTCTCCCCTGAGTCGATACTTCTCCTCGAAGGGGTGAATATTAGGGTATGAACAAAACCCTTTCCCCTTGGGATTCACATTTCCAGCATGCGCTATTTTGGGTTTAGGGGAATCAGATGCACTTTCAACTAGACTGGTATTCTTTTCTTCATATACGAAAAAGACTCTAGCATTTCTGCTAGAGCCTTAAATATCGCAGGAGTGGACCGGGCTGGCGTTCCAGAGGTTCGACTGAGCTGGCACCCCAACTTCCAACACGCGCTGTTTTGGAGTATCAGGGGAATCCACTGCTTTGGCCTTAAGATACAAATACGAAAAAGGCTCTAGTCTTTCGACTAGAGCCTTGAATATGGCAGGGGTGGAGAGATTCGAACTCCCAACACGCGGATTTGGAATCCGCTGCTCTGCCAATTGGAGCTACACCCCTGTAGAAACTACAGTTTATCACATTGTAGATTCAAAAAAACCTCGCAAAAGCGAGGTCTTTGAAATAAGTGGCGGAGCGGACGGGACTCGAACCCGCGACCCCCGGCGTGACAGGCCGGTATTCTAACCAACTGAACTACCGCTCCGCACTGGTTAGACCTAAAGTCTAAATTTAAAGCCTGGCGATGTCCTACTCTCACATGGGGAAGCCCCACACTACCATCGGCGCTAATTCGTTTCACTTCTGAGTTCGGAATGGAAGTCAGGTGGGTCCAAATCGCTATGGTCGCCAAGCAAATTCTTTAATTCGGAAAGCTGTTTTTAGTTCTTACACATTCAATTCGTTCTTGCTTTGAGTCCATCAAAACCCCTTGGGTG
>NZ_JAADJW010000067.1:0-6876 GCF_010092875.1 Vibrio sp. LB10LO1 | reverse complement strand
CTAACAAACTGTTCAAGAGGGATTCGCAACGCGTGGCATTTTCACTATGCGTTGGTTTTAGTGTTTAAGGCGGTATGCGGTGGCTTCGGTATTGCGTTGCTCACCCCTTAACAGGGCGTTATATGCTTGGAGGCAAAATGAACAATATTCTTGAGTTAGCAGTTGAAGAACTGAAAGAAAAATATGCTCCGCATACTATCATTCTCTATGGTTCTTACGCTCGAAATGAAGCAACGGAAACAAGTGATATAGATATCGCTTGTTTCTGGGATCGTCCTGAAGAACATAAGGATGCTAGCTTGTTTCATGGCATATTCCTTGATGTGTGGGTTTATCCCACAGCGTTTCTCGACTCTATTCCAGATGAGTCGTTAAGGTTCGAAGACGGGAAAGCAATTCATGATACACGTGGTTTGGGCAAGAGCTACATTGCCAGAGTTAAACAAAAGCTCGCTGAAGGTAAGGAGCCAATGTCTGATGTAAATAAGGCACATATTCAAGAATGGATTAGTAAAATGCTTGAACGAGCAAGTGATGGTAACTTAGACGGGAACTATCGTCGAACTTGGCTTCAATACGAGCTATTGGAGCTATACTTTGAGGTTCGTGGCATGTGGTTTTTGGGCTCCAAGAAGAGTTTTAATTATTTACGAGAGCACGATAAGTCCGTTTACGGTCTTTTTGAGCAAGTATACCAAGAGCCATTAAACCTTAATTTATTGCGTAAATTAGCCAAACAAGTAGTACGCATATAACAATCTGTTTAAGAGTGATTCACAACGCGTGGCATTTTTACTATGCGTTGCTTTTAGTGTTTAAGGTGGTATGCGGTAGCTTCGGTATTGCGTTGCTCACACCTTAACAGGGCGTTAGGTTTTAGGTAAAAGTAGGCTTATGGCAAATAGAATTGAATATAATGGTGTTTGGTTTGATTCCTATCGTGAATTATTCGATCGCCACGCATGTAAGGGGTTAACTTATGCGGCATTTCACAGTCGGGTAAAATCAGGTTGGACTTTAGAAAAAGCGCTGAATGAAGAGAAGAATAAATCAATACATAGAGTTTATATTGTAGGTGACAAAAAATTCAAAACACTCAAAGAGTTAGCTGATTCGGCTGGGATTTCATATGATGCGGCAGTTAAGCGGGTACATAGAGGATTCTCGGATGAGGAGGTCTTTTATGGGAAGAAGAAACTAACGAAAACCAAAAAGGAAAAACAGCATAAAACTCGAGGTAGTTCAGTTCAAGTATTGGGTGTCACATACGAAAATTTAAGAGCCGCTCATGAAAAAATAAAACCAGTTTGTTCATACAATACTTTAGTTGCTCGTCTGAGGTATAACTGGTCGATAGAAGAAGCTTTAGAAGTTGTTCCGAAGACAGATGGAAGAACATTGAAAACGAGAACTTTGAACATAAAGGGTGAGGTGATCTCCGTCCATGATGCTTCAGTTAAGTATGGTGTGTCCGTCTCTACGATTCTCGATAGGCTTAATAGAGGCGCTTCCGATCAAGTAGCGATCACCAAGGGAAGGCTTAAGAGCGGCTTGTTAATTCCTCAATCACAGGCATATAAAGCTAGGAAGAAAATAAGAAAACGAGCTTATATTGTAGACGGTGTTGAGTATAGTTCGGTTGCATCTTTAGCAAGGGCTTATTCCGTCCCGGCTCCACTTGTTTATAACAGAATGAGAGATAACGGTTGGTCTGCAGAGCGCTCGGTCAAAGAGCCTATATCTGATCGTGTAGAGGTAGACGGTATTATATATCGAAGTTCTATGAGTGCTTGGGAAGCTATTGGGGAAACTAACTTTTCTACTTATCAAGGTAGAAAAGCTAACGGTCATGAACTGCGAGTTTGTTTGGGCTTGGATCCTCTTCCGACTGAAAGTAGGTATGTTATTCATGGAAAAACATTTAGTTCTCTAGCGGAAGTAGCAAGCTATTATCATTTGAACTCTGCTCAATTAAACTCACGACTAAATAATATGAGTTTAGAAGAAGCCGTAGTATACCAGCCGTCTAATGGACGATATAGTCGGAGTATTTTCAAAAAAAATCCTGAACTCGCAAAAGCGCCAGGTGTTTTATACTTTGTAAAAATATCACTACAAGATGGTGTGTTACACAAGGTTGGAATAACACAGAAAAAAACTAGACAACGGTTTCAAAATTTTGAGTTCAGTCCAATAATTGAACTGAATGGTTCTCTAGAAGACCTATTTGAAATAGAACAGTCAGTAAAAAAAGAGTTTAAGAGCTTACATTATCGAGCAGAGGAAGAGTTTGAAGGAAAGACAGAAACGTTTTTATTAACAGACTCAGAAGAAAGGCTAGTGGTTGAATATATTAAATCTCTAAGCTCGTAAACCTAACAAGCGTTTAAGACAGATTCCCAACGCATGGCATTTTTCATTCCATCGTTGGGTTTTGTGTTTAAGGTGGTATGGTTTGGTTTTGTGGTAGCGTTGCTCACTACTTAACGCGGCGTTAGTCTCCAGAAAAAGCTAGCAGTCAAAATCATGTTTCCAAGCTCAAAGTTTGGCTACTTTTTGTTTGATTTAAAGGCTCGTTGTCGTTGGACCAAACTCATTTTCAGCTGTTTTAAGTCCAAAGTTCTGAAATTGTCCTAGCGGTTGTTTTGTTCTTTGGTGCTGGCAGAGCAGGGCAATCGAGAGTCTGTTTTCGGTTGCAACTCCGCTCGGTGAGTTTGTTGGTACAAAAGCCGATTTACTCGTTGAAAATACGTTTTCTCTGGTGTGGTAAGTTTCACGTGGTTTCAGTGACTTTGTTGAAAGTCCGCACTGTTAGATTGGTTTTCCAAAAGCGCTTTTTTGTGTTGTCAGTCCGTTTTCTACGGCGTTTTATGTTCCAAGTGGTTTCATTGAGTAGTCGGTTTGAGACTACGCCTGACTTAAATGCATCAAAGCACATAAAGTTTTGTTGTTCGCAAAGTTTAGTTCGGCTTAAAATTGTCGCTCGGTGCCTCGCGACTAACAAACTGTTTAAGAGTGATTCGCAACGCGTGGCATTTTCACTATGCGTTGGTTTTAGTGCTTAAGGTGGTATGCAGGGGCTTCGGTATTGCGTTGCTCACACCTTAACAGGGCGTTAGCAATCAATCATAGTCTTGGCGAAAATCATAGAGAAAGTATGTCAAATTTTAGTATGAAAAGACCCAACTTCCCCAAATGGGCACCGCAATCAGTCATATCGGAGTGGGAAGAAAAAGCCAGCGAAATAGAATATTGGTATCGTAAGTTTCCTATGCTTGAGCCAGAAACTGATGATGCGGACGTAATAGAACGTCTACTAACTTATGAAGACATGAAAAGTGTGTGGGAGCGGTTACCGAAGTACAACATCAAACCTACTCTGTTTTGTTCAATGGTGCAGTGCTCTTTATTATTCTTGGATATCAAACCTTATAATCTCACTCCTAAGGAATACTCTAATTGGTTAGCTGACGTTAGAGAAACGGCGCTAAAATTAAAGCAACTAGTTCAGCATAGCTCTTACGACCGTATATATCAGGAACAATACTTAAAAAAGAGACAGAAGCACATGATGGGTAGCATCATGGAGCACTCTTTAAAAATACTAGACCCGGAAACAGACCCAGAACAACATAAGAAAACTAATCCGTCTTACGCATCATGGCCTGATCTCTTACCTAAATTGCTAAGTGAAGCTCTAGCCGATATAGCTGAAATGGAATCAGACGATGATATAGGCATAGCTGGTGCCAAGTCATCAACATCTGTGAAGCTGGATAAACCAAAGCATCCAAATGCTAAACGTAGTTATTTTGTTAGGAGGCTGACTCAGGAGCTTAGAGAACAAACGGGGCAGCCTTTACGTGACATCGTTACGATTACTACTGCTACGGTTTTTGACATTCCAAATTTAACTGAGAGACAAGTAATTAGGATGGCACCCTGACACTATTCTTCTCTTTTTGGGATTTTAGTGTCATGTATGGTAGTTGGTAGTAGCAGTTATCCTGTTGTAACTTTCATAACAGGATTAACAGCATGAACATTAGGATATCATTTAGTTTTAGCATCAGTAATCAGTCATTGTTTCGTTTGTATCAAGTTGCTCGCATTCTATTTATGGCAGCATGTATGTTCATTTAGGCATTGCGTATTTGGTTGCTAACAAGCAATTTAAGAGGGATTCACAACGCTCGGCATTTTTGCTTCTACTTCAAATTTAGTGTTTATGGCACAATGCTTTAGGTTTGGGTGGAGGCGTTGTTCACCCCTTAATTGGGCGTTATGTTTACTTTAAATTCAAAGACTTAAAGGTCTTAGGCTCTAGTTCTCTGTCCCTCTGGCAATTCGCCCCTAGTAGACTCAGCAAATCCGCATTATCGGTCTAAGTTCTTGAATCTATTTGGCCGTAAAACATGCCAATATTCTTGGGTTGCTTCATTGTCAGGTCGTGGCGGTTGGCTTCTTGTTTAACTGGCTCAAAGTCGCTTTTGGGTTCTTAGTCAATTGGCATTTTAGCTTGGCAGTTGCCTCGGCAATTCAACATTGTTTTGCGCTTTGGTTGGAAAGAAAGGGCGCTTGTTGGTGCTTGGTCGGGTTGCCTCATTGGGCAGGGAAGCGGAATTACTGGTTTTGGGTTAATCGCTTTTGGCGGCCAAGTTAGTTCTTGCCTTGTGGTTTAGCTCAGAAAATCAGTTAGAAATAGCAGTTTTTTCTCAAGTAAATCATGCATTTGTGGTAAAACATAACAAACAATTCAACAGTGATTCGCAACGCTTGGCGCTCTCACTTCGGGTTGAGTTTAGTGTTTAGGGCGCAGTATTCAAGTTCAGAGTATGCGCTGCTCACACGTTAATTGGGCGTTAGAATTTTCATTTAATAAAGGAGATAGAATTGGATGAGTTAATGAAATGGATATCTTTGATTTCCAACATCGTTACGATTGGAGCCTCTTCGATTGCGATTTATTTGTTTCTTGCCAAAAAAGAGAGCTTCACTGCTGTATTCAGAATGTTAGTGAATTATACATATCAGTTATCTCTTTCCGAAGTTAAAGAGAAGTTGGAAAAGCTAAACGAATACAATGCTAAAGACGAAAATGAAAATGAAAAAATAGTCAATATTCTTAATGAGATCGTTGGTCAGATCAAAGGTAATGATAAGTTAAAGCAGCATTTTTCATCTTCTCTCTCTGATATTGATATGTATGCTTTAGGCAAAAAGCAGTTGTCTGAGCCTAAAAAACGAGCACTAGTCAGTGAGTTGAGAGAACGTCTCAGACACCTTAACGTAAAAAATATTGATCATTTAGTCGGAGATACTAATGAGTAAAATTGTAACGGCGATTAACGCAATGATTTCAAATTCTGGGTCAATCACGAATGTTGTTCAAGGTGACATGGATTCGGAATGTTTCTTTGTTTATGACAACAAACACACGTGGTCAATTATAGAGAATAAAGAGGGTAAGTATTTTCTTCATTACTATCCAGGAAACCCTAGTGCAAATGAATTGGCGGGAATTCCAAGTGAGCATTGGCATGAAGCTGATATTCGCTCTGTAGTCTATACAAGTGAGGTCCTAGGAACAAAAGAAGCATTGGACTCATTGAAAGAACTCAACTCGATAGTCAGAGAAAAGCTGTACGGAATGGATTCTGTTTTGGAAGAAATCATCGGGACTGGAAAATTCTAACAAAGCATTTAAGAGTGATTCGCAACGCGTGGCATTTTTGCCATGCGTTGGTTTAAGTGATTAAGGTGGTATGCGGAGGCATGGTATTGCGTCGCTCACACCTTAATGCGGCGTTATGCGTCATTTTAGAAATGGAGGTCAACATGCCTATTGCTAATTGTATTCTCTCTCCTCAAGTTGCTGTAAATAGTAGTGACTGTACTGGACTCATTGAAAAGAGGGGGAAACATTCCGGTATTGGTACGTCGGAAATGACGGTAACAGTCATGCGTTCAGACGAGCAAATGGGTAAAGAGTATAGTGCTATTTGTACTTTGACCTTACCTAACCTTTGGAGCCCGAAATCAGTAAGCTCACTTCAGGTTGGGCTAGCGAAGGCACTTAGTGAACACTTTAGTTTGAAGGATACAGAAGTTCTCATAATGACCTCGCTTATCGCATCAGGCTTCGTAGTCGAAGGTGGCAAGGAAGTCAGTTGGTAAGTCGCACTGAGCGCATAACAAGGCGTTTAAGACGGATTCCCAACGCTTGGCGTTTTCGGTTTGCTTTGAATTTAGCGTTTACGGCACAATGGTTTAGGTTCGGTGGCCTACGTTGCTCACCACTTAACGCGGCGTTATGTGAAAATTCTCCTGAAGCCGTTGTTAGCTCTAAGTAAAGGTATTAGATAGTGAAAGATATAATGCTCAAATTAGCGTACTTCACGCAGCATATAACTTTGAATAAAAATGATTACGAATACATAGGGGAAGACGAGCTTAGCGTTGTCTTTCGCTACAATAATAGTGTCCTTTGCCGCCCCTATATTTATTTTCGACCAGTAAATATTAGTAGTGCTTTGAACGAACATGAATTTACAGAGACTATATTCGAATGCTATGAGGGGAATGTTGAAATTGTCTCTCAAACTTTTACCGAGTTTGAAGACAGATTTCAGATAGTTACACGCTATGGTATGGTTCTTGGCGATACTAATGGTGAGTTCTCGGGGTGTGAGTTTACTTATAGGCAAGATAAAGACAACATTTTTAAGTACCAAGTCGAAAACTCCATAGCGCCTGAAGATGAATGTTGCACACCTTTGAACCCTCTAAAACTCTCAGTAAATGGAACGTTAGAGTGTGAGTGTAGTGGTCAACAAATACCGGACACAGATTTAAGCCGATTTTCTGCATCAACCG
>NZ_JAADJW010000066.1:0-7355 GCF_010092875.1 Vibrio sp. LB10LO1 | reverse complement strand
GAGACGGGAGACGGGAGACGGGAGACGGGAGACGGGAGACGGGAGACGGGAGACGATTTCATTTTGTCTATTTAGGAATTAATACTGTCAACACCTTATGAGTCCAACGCAATTTAATCGTCATCCTCAAGAACAAGGCACGAGTGAGTTGGGGATCTCTCCCTATTCATTGTTCAAAAGAGATTTCCTACTCCTTCCTTCGTCAGTCTAGGAAATGACGCCGCTGTTCTTTCTCGCATCTCGAAGCGAGGCGTTCCATAGGACGAGATCCATTCTCGATTATCTGAAATAAAGAAAGCGCCGGTCTCTCAACCAGCGCTTTACTATTTTCGTTAACCGTTGACTAAGTCGTGATTAACCGATGTTCTTACGTGCATTTTGGAACATGCGCATCCAAGCACCATTCTCGCCCCAACCTTCTGGAGACCATGAGTTCGCTACTGTGCGGAATACACGCTCAGGGTGCGGCATCATGATAGTCACACGGCCATCTTGAGTCGTTAGACCTGTGATTGCGTTTGGCGAACCGTTCGGGTTGTTCGGGTATTGCTGCGTTGGGTTACCGTGGTTGTCCACGTAACGAACGGCAACCGTACCTGATGCTTCAATCGCCGCTAGGTGGTCTGCGTCACGTACTTCTACGCGGCCTTCACCGTGAGATACTGCGATTGGCATACGCGAACCAGCCATGCCGTCGAAGAATACAGAGTCAGACTTTTGTACTTCAACTAGGCTAAAGCGAGCTTCAAAACGCTCAGATTCGTTACGAACAAAGCGTGGCCACAGGTCTGCACCTGGGATTAGCTCTTTCAGGTTCGATAGCATCTGACAGCCGTTACACACACCTAGAGAGAACGTATCTTCACGCTTAAAGAAGCCTTCAAACTGGTTACGAGCTTGTTCATTGAACAGGATAGACTTAGCCCAACCTTCACCAGCGCCTAGAACGTCACCGTAAGAGAAGCCACCACACGCCACTAGGCCTTGGTATTCTTCTAGAACCGCTTGACCTGTTAGGATGTCGCTCATGTGAATGTCCGTTGCTTCAAAACCAGCACGGTCAAATGCCGCTGCCATCTCAACATGAGAGTTAACACCTTGCTCACGTAGAATTGCCATCTTAGGTTTAGCGCCTTTCGCAATGTAAGGTGCTGCAATGTCTTCGTTTACGTCGAAGCTTAGCTTAACGTTCAGACCTGGGTCAGAATTGTCTTTCTTCGCTTCGTGCTCTTGGTCAGCACATGCTGGGTTATCACGTAGACCTTGCATCTTATGCGTTGTCTCAGCCCAGATAGTACGTAGTTCAGTGCGGTTACGCTCAAGAACTACTGTCTCACCAGAAGTAATCACTAGCTCATCAGAAGCTTCTACAGAACCAATTACGTGTGAACATGCTTCAAGACCGTTTGCTGCTAGCGTTGAAAGTACAGCGTCTAAATCTTCGTTCTTAACCTGAAGTACCGCACCTAGTTCTTCGTTGAATAGTGCAGCTAGAGCATCATCACCTAGGTCAGCGATGTCAGCTTTAACGCCACAGTGACCTGCGAATGCCATTTCAGCTAGAGTAACGAATAGACCACCGTCACCCTTATCGTGGTAAGCCACTACTTGGTCATTCGCTACAAGAGTCTGAACGCCCTCGTAGAAACCTTTCAGTTGTGCTGCGTTGTCTACGTCTGCTGGCTTGTCACCAAGCTGTTTGTAAACCTGTGCTAGTGCTGTTGCACCTAGACGGTTTTGACCGTTACCTAGGTCGATAAGAACTAGCGAGGTGTCACCTTTGTCAGTGCGAAGCTGAGGTGTAATTGTCTTACGCACATCTTCAACACGAGCAAACGCAGTGATGATTAGAGATAGCGGAGACGTTACTTCTTTCTGCTCACCGTTCTCTTCCCACTTGGTCTTCATCGACATTGAGTCTTTACCCACAGGGATAGTCAGGCCAAGTGCTGGACATAGCTCTTCACCCACCGCTTTCACTGCTTCGTAAAGACCCGCGTCTTCACCCGGGTGGCCAGCTGGAGACATCCAGTTTGCAGACAGTTTAATGTGTTTGATATCACCGATGTTTGTCGCTGCAATGTTTGTGATTGCTTCACCAACCGCTAGACGAGCAGAAGCACCGAAATCTAGTAGAGCAACTGGTGTACGCTCACCCATCGACATCGCTTCACCGTGGTAAGTGTCGTAGCTTGCTGCGGTCACTGCGCAGTTAGCAACAGGCACCTGCCAAGGACCAACCATTTGGTCACGAGCAACTAGACCCGTTACTGTGCGGTCACCGATAGTGATAAGGAATGTTTTCTCTGCAACCGTTGGTAGACGTAGAACGCGGTCCGCTGCTTCGTTTAGCTCGATACCGTCACGGTTAACTGCAGGGTTGTTTGCTTTTAGCGTTTTCGCATCACGATGCATCTTAGGCGTCTTACCAAGAAGCACATCCATTGGCATGTCGATTGGCGTGTTCTCGAAGTGTGAATCTTCAAGTTTCAGTTCACGCTCTTCTGTTGCGATGCCCACTACTGCGTATGGTGCACGCTCACGCTTACAGATTGCGTCGAATACTTCCATGTTCTCTGGCGCAACTGCCATTACGTAACGCTCTTGAGATTCGTTACACCAGATCTCAAGTGGGCTCATGCCTGGTTCGTCGTTTGGTACGTCACGCAGTTGGAAGATACCACCACGCTCGCCATCGTCTACAAGCTCAGGAAGTGCGTTAGAGATACCGCCCGCACCTACATCGTGGATGAACGCGATTGGGTTAGCATCACCAAGTTGCCAACAACGGTCGATCACTTCCTGACAGCGACGCTCCATTTCTGGGTTTTCACGCTGTACTGAAGCGAAGTCTAGGTCTTCTGCTGATTGACCAGATGCCATTGAAGAAGCAGCACCACCGCCAAGACCGATGTTCATTGCAGGACCACCAAGTACGATTAGGCTCGCACCTACTGGGATCTCTTTCTTCTGAACGTGCTCGTCACGAATGTTACCCATACCACCAGCAATCATGATTGGCTTGTGGTAACCACGCACCTCTTCACCTGCGTGAGAGTTCACTTTTTCTTCGTAAGTACGGAAGTAACCAAGTAGGTTTGGACGACCAAATTCGTTGTTGAACGCCGCGCCACCAAGTGGGCCTTCTAGCATGATGTCTAGAGCGTTAACGATGCGACCCGGTTTACCGAAATCTGTTTCCCATGGCTGTTCAAAACCAGGAATACGTAGGTTAGACGTAGTGAAGCCAACAAGACCTGCTTTTGGCTTACCACCAATACCAGTCGCACCTTCGTCGCGGATTTCACCGCCTGAACCTGTAGAAGCACCCGGCCAAGGAGAGATAGCTGTTGGGTGGTTGTGCGTTTCCACCTTCATTAGGATGTGCGCTTTCTCTTGGCTGTAGCCGTACTGGCGAGTTTCTGGGTTCGGGAAGAAACGACCTACATCAGAACCTACCATTACCGCTGCGTTATCTTTGTATGCAGACAGTACGTTTTCAGGCGTAGTTTCGAATGTGTTCTTGATCATCTTGAACAGAGACTTCTCTTGCTTAACGCCGTCGATAGTCCAGTCTGCGTTGAAGATCTTGTGACGACAGTGCTCTGAGTTCGCTTGTGCAAACATCATTAGTTCGATGTCAGTCGGGTTGCGTTCTAGCTTATTTACGAACGCATCGTAAAGGTATTCAATTTCATCATCTGCAAGTGCAAGACCTAGGGTAACGTTTGCGTTTTCAAGCGCAGCACGGCCGCCTTTTAATAGGTCAACGTCTGCTACAGGCGCAGGTTCTGCCGCTTGGAATAATGCGTTTGCCGCATCAAAATCAGTAAATGTCACTTCCATCATGCGATCATGGATGAGTGCTTTTACATCAGCAATTTGAGCATCGTTAAGAGGCGTCGATGTCTCTACGTAGTATGCCGTGCCGCGCTCAAGACGTTTTACTTTGTCTAGACCACAGTTGATGGCGATATCAGTAGATTTAGAAGACCAAGGCGAAATAGTGCCCGGACGAGGCGTAACAAGAAGTAGAAGACCTTCTGGCTCATGCTCTTCGATCGTTGGACCGTAAGTCAGCAATTTTTCCAGTTTTTCCAACTCTTGAGCATCAAGGTCAGACTTTAGATCCGCAAAGTGCATGAACTCAGCGTAAATGCCAGTGACAGGCAGATCTTGTTCACGACAAAGTTCCAGTAGTTTATTAACACGAAACTCAGAAAGAGCTGGGGAGCCACGCAAAATTCTCATGTGCTTAGGTCTCTTATTGCAAGTGATTAAGGTGATATTGGAATAAATTCAGTGGGTTATACTGTTTTCTTCGAAGCTATTCCCGAAGGTTTTTCAAACCTATGCCGATGCCACCTCTTCGTTGCGAGCGCATTATATAGCAATTGTTTTTGTGATGTAACACCAAAAGCAACCGTTTGCGTCATTTTTTTCGTCAAATTTGAATTACGACTAAAATGTCGATAAATCACACAATGTCGCACTCTATCTGTCTGATTCACTTTGCCCCACCAGCTCGCTTTGATATAAAGGCAACTAGAAATTTATCGAGACGTACCGAATTAATGCAAATAAGTCAGTTCAACCGACTCAAGCGCAGCGCCCTACTTTTCGCCTCTGTGCTTTTACTCTCTGCCTGTCAGATTGAGTCGGAACCCAAAAGTGAATTCGAGCAAATCCAAGAGCGTGGTGTCCTACGTGTTGGCACGCTAAACAACCAACTCTCCTACTACATTGGTCCTGATGGTCCTGCTGGCTTGGATTACGAACTGGCGCGCAAATTTGCAGAACAGCTCGGCGTTAAGCTCGAGATCAGACCCGCTTTCCGCCAAGCAGAGTTATTCCCTGCTCTGAAAAAAGGCGATATTGATATTATCGCGACCGGTTTAAACCAAACCTCTCAAGCGGTTCAACGCTTCCGTCCCGGGCCTGCTTACTACTATGTGAGCCAGCAAGTGGTGTACAAAAAAGGCCAGCTTCGCCCTCGCGATGTAGACCAGCTCATCAAGTATCAAGAATCAAAAGATGAGAAAGCCGGAAACGAAGACAGCAATGCAGGAGCAGAGACGCTGCAAATTGTTGAACAGTCACAATTTGTTCCGACATTAACCGCGCTACAGAAAGAACACCCAGAGCTGCAATTCGAAATTATTGGCGATGCCGATACTCGCGACCTCTTAAAACACGTATCAACAGGTGAGTTGCGTTTTACAGTAACTGACTCGGTGGAACTGTCTTTGGCGCAGCGCCTATACCCAGATTTAGCTTTAGCTTTTGAGCTCACCGAAGACCAGCCTGTCTCTTGGTTTACTCGTCGTTCTGAAGATGAAAGCTTGTATGCCATGCTGATCGAGTTCTTTGGCAGCATTAAACAGTCTGGTGAACTCGCGACACTCGAAGAGAAATACATCGGTCACATTGAAGCTTTCGACTACGTAGACACGCGTGCCTTTATTCGCGCTTTGGATAACACCCTGCCGAAATGGTCACCACTGTTCCAAAAGTACAGTGAAGAGTTCGACTGGCGCTTGATTGCGGCATTGGCTTATCAGGAATCTCACTGGAAACCAAAAGCGAAATCACCAACAGGCGTCCGCGGTATGATGATGTTGACGCTGCCAACCGCCAAGAGTGTTGGGGTTACGGATCGTCTTGACCCAGAACAGTCGGTTCGTGGTGGTGTGGAATACTTACGCCGCATCGTGGCTCGTGTACCGGACTCAATCAATGAGCATGAGAAGATTTGGTTTGCTTTAGCGTCTTACAACGTAGGCTACGGACACATGATGGATGCACGACGCCTGACTAAAGCGCAAGGTGGCGATCCAAATGCGTGGGCAGATGTAAAAGAGCGCCTACCTCTATTACGCCAAAAACGCTTCTATAGCCAAACTCGTTATGGCTATGCTCGTGGTGATGAAGCGCGTAACTACGTTGAAAATATTCGTCGTTACTACCAATCGATCATTGGCCATGTAAGCCAAAAGCCTGCTATCGACGAGGATACAGAAGACCTTCAGGTCATCCCGCCACTCGATCCTAATCTGTTAGTTTCTGGTGCTGTGGAGACCTTAGCTGAACAGGTTTCAGGGGCAGTTGAAGTAACACCACCACCTGAAGAAAATGCGCCTCAAGAAGCAGAGCAAACATCAGTGCCAAAAGCAGAATAAAACCTTCGAAAATAGCGAGCCCTCAGCTCGCTATTTTTTTGTTGAGTCAACAGATAAAGTTATCTAGAATCCAGTCTTTCGGGCTTATCTAGCTTGTAATGCTCATTGGTGCCATACCAATATTAGGCTTGCATAGCAGAGAAGTTCTTTTAGTCACCTCTCCTCGAACTGATGCCACCTTCATCCGTAAGCGTGCCTCATCAGAATGTCATCGATTGATAATATGTCAGACGCTTTGCTATGCGAGTGTCGGAGAGTGTGTTCGTTGTCTGCAAGAGGTTCTGATTATGAGAAAGCGCAGAGTGCAGTCAAAACGTTTGAATAAGACAGTGGCTGCTAACCGCCGTAAGCGCAAGCTTACGAGTATGAAAAAGAAAGTCAGTGCACGTAACCGTGTTTTCGTTCACCTAGTGAATCACTGAGAACTTGAAGCAAACATCTACTCCTGGGTAGGTGTTTGCTAAAAATACTTCTAGCCGAAAAAACTCATTCTCCTTTCCACTTACTTATCTTTATTTTCCTGCTCGTTTTCCAACGCCTTTTGCGCTTGTTTCTTCGCTTTAATTTCTTTGCGGCGACGTTTAAAGAACGCTTGCAACTGAGAGCGGCATTCTTCTTCCAGCAGCCCATTTTCAACTGTTGCGTAATGGTACGCTGCTTGGCTTTCAAACAAGTTTAATACCGTTCCTGCAGCGCCTGCTTTTAAGTCAGGAGCACCGTAAACGACTCGTTTCACTCGGCTGTGTAACAATGCCCCAGCACACATTGGGCAAGGCTCTAGCGTGACATACAAAGTGGTATCAAGCAGTCGATAGTTTCCTAGAGCTTTACCCGCTTTACGCAAAGTTTGGATCTCCGCATGCGCCGTCGCATCATGAGCGCAAATAGAACGGTTCCAACCTTCCGCAATGATCTCTCCGTCTTTCACTAAAACAGCACCAACCGGCACTTCCCCTTCTGCTTCTGCTTGCTCTGCAAGCTCCATCGCACGGCGCATAAATAGTTCGTCTTGAGGGGAAAACTGAGAATCTGACAAAAGGAGGCTCCGGTATTTGGGATAGGTCGTAATTGAAAGTGGATTTTAACCTTCAAAGAGAGGAAGTGGAAGCGGATGCGGGATTCGGGATGCGGGATGCGGGATGCGGGATGCGGGATGCGGGATGCGGGATGCGGGAT
>NZ_JAADJW010000065.1:0-8408 GCF_010092875.1 Vibrio sp. LB10LO1 | reverse complement strand
TAGAACCTAGAACCTAGAACCTAGAACCTAGAACCTAGAACCTAGAACCTAGAACTAACCCTGCGGCGCCTTCTGTGCGCCGTAATTTTGCGAAGGGACAAGGAGTACAGTTCCTTTGTTGCATTGCGTTGCAAACTCAACGCGACGTTGCTAATTATTATGCACCTGAGTGTTCTATTAATACTCACTGAGTTGTATAATGTTTGTTCAGCGGCTGTATAAATTCAACAAAAAACATTACCACCAACTCTTACTAATAAATCTGGGGTAATGAGGCTTATTCTTCGTCATGATTGAACACAATTCCAAATTAAACGTCATTTGGTCGTTACCACGCTATAAAAAACGTGTCATTAGTGTAGTAGTAGACTTTTTCATTATCTCCAGCGCATTTTTAATGGCGTACTGGACCAGAATTGGAGAGTTTACTCACCTACCAGATACGGCAAGTCAGTATGTGCTTTATTCTACTATCGCGATTACGCTAGCGATCTTTGCTGCTTTGGGCTTGTATCGCGCGGTACTGCGTTATTTAGGCTTTCATGTGTTGGCAGTGGTTGGCTTAGGCACCATTCTTTCTGCGATGTGCGCGGCAACCTTTGCTTTTGCTTTCCATGCTGAGCTACCTCGTTCTGTTCCGTTTATTTATGCGGCCTTTTTGGCTATTGGCGTCGGTTGCAGCCGCTTGGTCGTGAGAAGCTTGGTCGCCCAATCTGTGCATAAAGCGGGAACACCAGTGCTGATTTATGGTGCAGGCAGTGCTGGGCGTGAGCTGGCGTTTGCGCTACGCCAATCAGAGACGCATCGCGTAATTGGCTTTGTTGATGAGGACAAAACGCTCTACAACACCACTTTAATGGGACACTTTGTTTACACGGTAGAAAAAGCGCCGAAAGCGATCAAAAAATACGATGTTAAGAAGATTCTGCTAGCAATCCCAAGTGCGTCGAACAAGCGTCGTAAAGAAGTATTGGATAGCATTTCTAAGTTGCCTGTTGAGATCCAAACCGTACCGGATATGCATGATATCTTAACCGGTAAATCTAAAATCGATGAACTAAAAGAAGTCCCAATTGGTGACTTGTTAGGTCGTGATGCGGTGCAACCTCAGCAAGTGTTGATGGAATCAAACATCAAAGACCAAACCGTTATGGTCACTGGAGCTGGTGGTTCAATCGGCTCAGAGCTTTGTCGACAGATCCTAAATTACTCCCCGAAAGCACTGGTCTTGTTTGAGTTATCTGAATTTGCTCTATACCAAATACATATTGAGCTGAGCCAAATCGTTAAAGACAAAAAGCTAAACATTGTGGTGGTTCCTTTAGTGGGATCGGTACAAAGACAAAACCGTCTCGAAACCACCATGAAGGCGTTTGAAGTCGACACGGTTTACCATGCTGCCGCGTATAAACATGTTCCGCTTGTTGAATACAATGTCGTAGAAGGCGTACGTAATAACGTATTTGGTACTTACTATACGGCTTTAGCTGCCATTGATGCAGGCGTGAAAAATTTCGTTTTAATCTCTACTGATAAAGCGGTTCGTCCTACTAACGTGATGGGCACCACCAAGCGAATGGCTGAGCTAGGCTTACAAGCACTGGCGGAGCAACAAAACCGCATTCGAGAGAATAACCCAAACCTAGGCACCCGCTTTTGTATGGTGAGGTTCGGTAATGTGTTGGGTTCATCAGGTTCGGTAGTGCCGGTTTTCAAAAAACAAATTGCTAACCGTGAACCAATCACTGTGACTCACAAAGACATTACTCGATACTTTATGACGATTCCAGAAGCTGCACAGCTTGTGATTCAAGCCGGAGCAATGGGTAAAGGTGGCGATGTGTTTGTGCTTGATATGGGCTCGCCAGTAAAAATTGTCGACTTGGCGAAGAACTTAATCCACCTATCGGGCTTGGAAGTCAAAGATGAAGCCAATCCAGAAGGGGACATTGAGATCAAGTACACAGGCTTAAGACCCGGTGAGAAGCTGTATGAAGAGTTGTTGATTGGTGATGATAACGTTTCTGAAACCGCGCATAGCCGGATCATGACCGCGCAGGAAGACTTCCTACCAATAAAGGAATACGAAACGCTAATTAATAAATTGGATGTGGCTTGCCACAACTTCCAACATGAGGTGATTCGTCGTTTATTGCTAGAGGCTCCTACGGGCTTCAACCCTGTAGATGGCATTGAAGATTTGGTTTGGAAGCAAACCTCCAGAACAGCAACCTTGTTTAACTTTGAACCAAAGCAAAGTAATACAGCTGAAACTTGATGCTTTCGTAGTGATAATAAATAATGCGAAAATTAATTGTTTGTTGATGATTGCTTGATAGGGAACGACTAGATTCCATACATCATCAGCAACGAAATGACAAAAGTAAAAAGGCACCAGAGCGGTGCCTTTTTGTGTATTCATGACTTTTACAGTGGCAAAACTGATGGCACAGAAAATAACTAAAAAACGGATTGCAGCACTCTCGCTACCGCTCTTTATGAGTGCGCCTATTGCAGCAGAAGGTTTAAAAACGCTCCCTTCTAATCAGAGTTTTACGGGACTGACGTTAACGCCTAATGCTCAGTCTTTGGAATATGGGGACTTCTCTTTCACGTATGCTCAGGGGCTTCCTTTTCGAACCCAGATTCAAGATCTTGATTCACTCAAGTTTTCATTTGGGATTGTTGAGGGCTTGGAAGTCCATGGCAGAATTGTAACCGATGACTATAACTCGAATTGCTTCGTCGATTGTGGGGATACTCGTGATTTGTCCATGTCGTTCAAATATCAGTTACCAAACTTTTGGGGTGTCGATAGCTTAGACTTTGCTGTAGGTGTTCAAGATCTCGGGGGAGCAGCAAATCAATTTAGTACCCAGTATGCCGTCGCGGATTATTCTTTTGATTTTGCTCCAATTCGCGTATCAGCAGGTTATGGTGTCTCTGACATTATGTTAGGTGTGATGGACGGCCCATTTGGTGGTATTGAATACCAACCATTAGACTTTGTTCAGCTCATTGGTGAATACGATGCTGTCGAGTTTAACTCATCAGTGAAAGTGTTCACGCCAAAAGAACTGCTACCTTATGACATGACGGCTTCTTTGAGCTACCAAATTTACTCTGGTCATGAGACGGATGAACAGAATATGTGGAATGCTGCATTGTCTATCCCGCTCATCACCGATTACACCCGTTCTCGTGAGTATGCTCGTAACAATGTTTCACTAATGGAAAAGCTCTCTCTAGAGCAAAGCAAAGCGGATAATGCGTCAATCTCTGCTTTGGTAAGTGCACTGCGCAACGAAGGTTTTGTGAATATTCAAATCGGTACCTTAAACCAATCGGTTGTCGTAGCTCTAGAGAACCGTCGCTACAATCACAACCAGATGGATGGTTTGGGTGTGGCGATGGGGATCATTTCAAGTCACTTCGGTACAAGCTCCGCACAAGAAATGGGCTTAAGCTCTGATCGTGTAGAGTTAATGCTATTGGCCAACCAAAAACCAGTGGTGAGTGTGCAAACGGATGCGACTTGTTACCAGAGTTTTGTGAAGGGTTCTGCAGCATGTGATGACATTCAATTCAGTACCAACAATCTATCTGAAAAGCTTGAGTTGGTGGAGTGGAAAACAGAGCGCGTAAACAGTGGAGCTTTAGACTCACAATTGGTGGTATCGCCAATGGTCCGTCATGGTGTTGCGACTGAGTTTGGTGTTTATGATTACTCGTTTGCGATGTCGAGCAACCTATATACTTTCTTGTGGTCTGGTGCTGCTGTTGATATTCGCCATATCCTGCCATTAGCGGAAAGCGATGACTTTGAAGAGGGCGGTTACTTTGAAGAGAGCGCCTACGAAAACGAAATTGACCGCGCGATGGTGCATCAATTCTTCCGCTTGCCATATGTCGATGTAGCTAACCAAGTGTCGTTAGGTCTGGTGAAAACCGATTATGTTGGTGCGCGCAGTGAATCTGCTTGGTTCTCTCCATCTGGTGCTCATGCTCTTGGCCTGGAAATGAGTTACTTCCAGCACATGGATGAGAAAGACAAAAATGGTTACGCAAACCCGGATCGCCAAACGTTCCTAACTCGTTATACCTTTAGTATGCCTGAATGGGATTGGCAGTTTAATGCAACCGCGGGTGAGTTTTGGAAAGGGGATGTAGGCGCTAAGTTCACGACTTCACATTGGTTTGAGGACATTGAAGTTTCTGCGAGTTACCAAGTGACGAAGTTTAATGATACCGATGAAGAGCAGTTCGTTACTGTTGCGGTGAAACTACCTCTGACACCTTGGCGTGATATGTCTCCAGGCTTACTTCAGGTTCGTGGTAATGAAGCATACGACTTTAATGTCTCGACGCGAGTTGGTAATGATGCGAACTACTTAAGCACAGGACAAGGTGATGAACTGGTGATGGATAACAGCATGCTACGCCGCTACTTTAACCGTGGTCGTTACGGTAGTGATTATTTCGAAGAGAACAAAATCCGTATGCGTAATGCTTACTTACGTTACTTAACGACTCAAATTGATTAGTCGCCCCTCTCTTAACTATCGCTCAGAAAGTTGATCTGGTAGTAAATGAGAGATTGAGTTCAGCGAGCGATGTATTCTGAAATAGTAAAAAGCGGCCGAAAAGCCGCTTTTTTGTTTTCTGTCATTCTATAAGATTAGATTGCAGAGTATTAAGCTATCTTGAATCTGAAACTATTGATATCCTACTATTAGAAATAAAACTCAGGGCATTAGAATGAAAATAGCGGTTGCCGGTACAGGTTATGTAGGGCTTTCTAACGCAATGTTATTAGCTCAAAACCACCAAGTTGTTGCACTAGATATTGTTGCTGAAAAGGTTGAATTGCTGAATAACAAGCAATCACCGATTGTGGATCGTGAAATCGAAGACTTTCTAGAGAATAAGACGCTGGATTTTGTTGCGACAACAGATAAGGCGTTGGCATACAAAAACGCAGAGTTTGTCGTTATTGCAACGCCGACAGATTATGATCCAGTAACGAACTACTTCAACACGTCTTCCGTCGAGGCAGTGATTAGAGATGTGATGAGCATTAACCAAAATGCGGTGATGATCATCAAATCAACGGTACCTGTGGGTTATACCGCTCGCATCAAAGAGGAAATGAACTGTGAGAACATCATCTTCTCTCCAGAGTTTCTTCGTGAAGGTAAAGCGCTGTATGACAACCTTTATCCTTCTCGCATCATCGTTGGTGAGCAAAGTGAGCGTGCTAAGGTGTTTGCTGATTTGCTAGTTGAGGGCGCTGAGAAGGAAAACATAGAAGTTCTTTTCACGGACTCAACGGAAGCAGAAGCAGTAAAGCTGTTCTCTAATACCTATCTTGCCATGCGCGTAGCTTACTTTAACGAGCTTGATTCTTACGCGGAAGCGCATGGCCTGAACTCTCGCCAGATCATTGAGGGTGTTGGTTTAGACCCTCGTATTGGTAATCACTATAACAACCCTTCGTTTGGTTACGGTGGTTACTGTTTGCCAAAAGATACTAAGCAGCTACGAGCGAACTACCAAGATGTACCGAACGACATCATTGGTGCAATTGTAGAAGCAAACCGTACGCGCAAAGACTTTGTAGCGGAATCAGTCTTGAAGCGTGAACCTAAAGTTGTTGGTATTTACCGCCTTATCATGAAAGCGGGTTCTGATAACTTCCGTGCTTCTTCTATCCAAGGCATCATGAAGCGCATCAAAGCGAAAGGTGTTGAAGTTGTAGTTTATGAACCAGTGCTGCAAGAGGACGAGTTCTTCAACTCCCGTGTTCTTCGTGACTTAGAAGAGTTCAAACAAGTTTCTGATGTCATTGTGTCGAACCGCATGGTCGAAGACTTAGAAGACGTGGTTGATAAGGTTTACACTCGCGACTTGTTTGGTAGCGACTAAGCAATAGAGATTCGTAAATGGGCTCCTTTTTAGGGGCCTTTTTTTGATCGGGTGCTTGACGAATTTTTTTGATTTTCTGGTTGGAGTTAGGTGCTTGGCGTGAGTAGATTCCAGATGTCGCTTGGGTTCCTCGGAATGACAGAACTCACTAGATCGTAAGCAAACAAAAAGGGATGCGTGATGCATCCCTTTGTTATTTCTGCTTAGTAAAAAGCGAAATTAGGCTTTAGCTGCTGCCGCTGCCTTAGCGATAGCTACGAAGCTCTTAGCGTCTAGAGAAGCGCCACCAACTAGAGCACCGTCGATGTCTGGTTGTGAGAAGTAAGCTTCAGCGTTTTCTGGCTTAACAGAACCGCCGTATTGGATGATTACTTGTGCTGCAACTGCTTCGTCTTTCGCTGCGATTAGTGCGCGGATAGAAGCGTGGATGCGTTGTGCATCTTCAGCTGTTGCTGCTTTACCAGTACCGATAGCCCAGATTGGTTCGTAAGCGATGATTGCGCCGTTTAGAGCTTCAACACCGTAAGTGTCGATAACTGCGTTGATTTGACGTGCACATACAGCTTCAGTTTCGCCAGCTTCGTTTTGAGCTTCAGATTCACCGATACAGAAAACAGGAGTTAGACCGTTTTCTTTTAGGAAGTTGAATTTCTTCGCGATGAACTCGTCAGATTCGTTGTGGTATTCACGACGCTCTGAGTGACCGATGATGATGTGAGAAGCACCGAAGTCTTTCAGCATTTCTGGAGACATGTCGCCAGTGAAAGCACCGCTGTTGTTTAGGTCAGTGTTTTGTGCACCTAGGATAACTTTGTTACCGCCTTCAGCGATTACGCGCTCAGCTAGATCGATGTAAAGAGCTGGTGGAGCTACTGCTACGTCTACACCTTCAACGCCTTCAAGCTCAGCGTTAATACCTGTTAGTAGCTCAGTTACCATTGCTTTGCTACCGTTTAGTTTCCAGTTACCCATCACTACAGGACGACGCATAGGAATATCTCCCTTATCTTTAATGTAAATAGTCTATTAATGTAAAAAATCTACGTAGGAATATAACAGAATAATGTGAACAGATCATGATTGGCGTCATGTCTTATTCGGCTTTCTTCATCTGGTCGGTGCTGCATTTGTTCTGTTATTTTTGTCAAAAGCAATCGATTGGTGATCGCGTAGACAGAATGATAGTCCATTCCTCGGAAATTGCCGCTTAGATTGGTATTACTACGGGTTAAAAGTTAGCCGTAATAAGAAAGGAATCAAAATGCCAAACTTAGTTTTAGAATATTCCAATTCGGTCGATGAGCGTGTGAATGTTCAAGGCCTATTAGAAGACTTACACAAAGTGACTTTAGACAGTGGTTTGTTCGAGCTGGCATCTGTCAAATCTCGTGCACTTCGTTGCCACAATTGGCTGGTCGGGGAAGAAGGCGATAGTGTTGACTTCATCCATATCAACTTTGATTTGCTTGCAGGAAGAAGCCCTGAACAGAAGCGGGAATTATCAAGAGCACTGATGGTAGTACTGCAAGAACAAGCGAGCCACGTACGCAGTTTGACAGTGAATGTTCGAGATATGGATATTGATTGCTTCCAGAAGGTGGTAAATTAGACACACTAGATTTACTTAGTGCGGCCAAGGAGTTGTCGCACTTTCAATATGTTGAGTGTTTCGATGTCGATTAAAGAGCTACTGTTTTCTTTCCAAGGTCGTATAGGCCGTAAAACTTACTGGATGTGGAATATCATCTACTACATCATGATCTTGGGCTTCGGCGCTGGTATCAGTAAGTTGTTCCCTGCGTTTTCTTATATTCTTCTGCCTATCTTCTTATTGATTCTTCTTATCCCAGACTTAGCTATCACCACTAAGCGCTGGCATGACCGTAATAAGTCGATTTACTGGTTGGCGTTAAACATCCCGTTGATCATTGGTCGAGTTGCAACGCCGATGACGAACCCTGCTGCACAAGACCCATCGACACCGCAAATGATGATCGCTTCTATTTCTCTGATTTGTGGCCTGTGGATTCTGGTGGAGTGTGGTTTCTTGAAAGGTACAGCAGGTCAGAACGACTACGGCCCTGAGCCGAAGTAAGCTCTTTAGGTATCGGACTCGTTGGACGTAGATTCTTAGTCTCGCTGGAGCTCGCTAGAATGACATATTTCTTTTATTTAATAGTGACTTAAAGTAACTGCAATAAGGAGTCCTTTCTAAGATATCGTACTTGCTGAAAGTAGATTCTTAGTCTCGCTGGAGCTCGTTAGAATGACGAGTTCTTTTATTTAAGAGTGACTTAAAGTAGCTGCGAGAGGGCGTTCTTTCTAGGGTATCGTACTTGCTGAAAGTAGATTCTTAGTCTCGCTGAAGCTCGTTAGAACGACGAGTTCTTTTATTTAAGAGTGACTTAAAGTAGCTGCGAGAGGGCGTTCTTTCTAGGGTATCGTACTTGCTGAAAGTAGATTCTTAGTCTCGCTGGAGCTCG
>NZ_JAADJW010000064.1:0-8442 GCF_010092875.1 Vibrio sp. LB10LO1 | reverse complement strand
CAGATTCAACTCTGGACGCAGATACGAAAGAAGCGACAGTTTCCATTACTGATGCACAACATGCTCCAGAGTTTATCTCTGATGGTGACAATCCCGGTGATGCGCCGAACAATGATGTATATGACTTCGGTTCAGTGAACGATAACAGCGTTAGCGGCACGGTTGTAGGTAAGGTCACTGCCGAGGATAAAGATAGCGACGATCTAGTTTACAGTTTTGCTGATGGTTCTACGACAAGCGGCCTATTTGATATCGATCCGTCTAGTGGCGAGATCTCACTGAATAAGGCAATCGATGATGTTGATTTAGGAGATTATCAACTTCAGGTTAAAGTTGTGGATGGAACTGGTGGGTCAGATATCGCAGAGGTTAATGTTTCACTTGTAAACGTGAATGATGCGCCTGAAGCAGCGCCTTCCAATGTGACTACTCTTGAGGACTCTCCAGTGGCTCTGGATTGGTCATCGTTCGGTGTCTCAGATGTTGATTCTGATTCAACAGTATTGTCAGTTCAAATCACAGCGCTCCCTGTCAATGGTCTACTTGAGTACAAAGATGCCCAAGGAAAGTGGCAGTTAGTGACGGAAAATCAAATCCTAAATAAGTCATTGTTTGATTCCGAGAGCGTGCGTTTCACTCCAGAATCAAACGAGTCTGGCGATGATAGCTTTATCGGAAATGACATAGGTGATCAGGCCAGTACCTATGCCCAGATTGGCTTTAAGCCAACGGATGGACAAAGTTTTGGTCAAGAATCTGCGCTAACTATCGATGTTACTCCTGATGCAGATGCGCCGACAGTCACAATCACCGTTGGCGAGTTGTCAAAAAGAGATGCTGTTGATTCAAACCACGGTTTAATCACTTCTACTATCGATAATACGCCAGTACAGAATGAATCTATCGCAACTGGATTGGGACTTGATAGCGTTTACCAAGAAGATAACCCACCAGCAAACGTTATGCTTGGTAATAATAACGATATATCAGACACTGACAGTTTGTTTGTAGGTACGGACTATAACGACACCTTCTATGGTGGCGGCGGTGACGATGTTTTTGTCGGCGGTGGTCACAATGATTCTTTCTACGGCGATGATGCTTCTACCAATACGACGTATGATGGTAAAGATACTGTTTATCTCACTGGTAACTTCAGTGATTACGAGTTTACCTTTAAGAATAACCATGGCGGCGATGTTCCGTACTGGATTTTCTTGGATAACCGCTCTATCGACTCGGTTAATGATAATACAGGGCAAGAAGACCGCGGTGATCACTTATACGAAATTGAGCGCGTTGTTTTTGCAGATAAAGTCGTTGAGATCAACCCTGATGGTACTTACGAGGTACTACAAGACCGTTGGATTCCTGTAGATATTGATGTGGATTTGGTCGACGTCGATGGCAGTGAAAACTTAAATCAGACCGTCTTAGTCGAAGGCCTTCCTTCTGATACAGAGCTTTATGTAAATGGTCAGCTCATCACTTCAGAACCTTCAGGTGGCTACCTTGTAAATATCGATGCACAAGGACAAGCATCATTAGAGATTAAAGTGCCTTTTGATTATGAAGGTAGCTTCAACTTCCCAATTAGTGTAACGGCAACATCGGTAGAAACTTCTAATAACGACGCAGCTGTAACAACAGAATCGGTAGATATTTCTGCCCGCGAATTTGAGCTTAAATCGGGTTCTCATGGTGACGACCTGATCAAAGGTAGCTCAGATAACGATCTCATTGTTGGTGATGTTCAAGGTATAGAGATCATTGCGGGCCAGGACTATAACATTGCGTTCGTTCTCGATACTTCGGGCAGTATGGGAAGTTGGGTTGGAAGTGCAAAAGATGAGATTCTCGATGTCTTTGATGAGCTACTTGCGTCTGTAAACCAAGGTGTGGCACCGGGAACTGTAAACATCATGCTCTCTGAGTTTGCGACTGGTGCAACGAAGGTTATAGAAGTCGATTTAAGCTCAGGAACAGCAAGAGCTGATTTCGTTGAAGAGCTCAATACGATCGATGATTACGGTAGCGGTAATACCAATTATGAAGCAGGTTTGCAGTCCGCTGTAGAGTGGTTTGGTGGCCAACCTAACTCAGAAGGTGACAACATCACTTATTTCATCACAGATGGTGAACCGAATGTGATCTCCGAACTGAAAAATACTCAGGAAGTTAATTTTGACAAAGTTCTGTTAGATGTTGATTCTCAGGGTAATCTTGTCACTCTAGATGAGGTACTGACTGATAATCAGTACGTATTTGGTGACGAGCTTTACTATAAAGGGGAGCTACTGGTTGAGTCTGATGGCACGGTTTACTCTCCATTAACAGGCCAAAATTTGGGTGAAATCGATCAGTCTCAGAATGGTAAGCTTGTCTACGATGACGAGTATTCGACGATAAAACAATCTCAACATATGTATCAAGTGCTCGCGCTACTTTCTAGCGTAGAGACTGTTGGCCTTGGCAATGGTATCGATGAAAGCACATTACAACAATACGATACCGATGGTGTTGTTGATTCAGAGATTGATGTTACCAACCTTGCTGAGACGATACTTGGTCAAGGCGTGCCATTGAAACAAGGTTCAGATACGATTCATGGTGATGATGGTGATGACATTTTGCTCGGCGATTTAATTGAGTTTGGTGGTAACGAGCAAGGCATTAGCGCTATCCAGTCGCACGTCGCGCAAGAAACAGGGCAGGATATTTCAACAGTTGATGCTGAGGCGATTCACGCTTATGTCAAAGATAATATCGATGAGTTTAATCAGAATCATCAGGGTGATAAAGTCGATATGCTTTATGGAGAGCAAGGCGATGATATCTTGTTTGGTCATGGTGGGAATGACATCCTAGTCGGTGGCGAAGGAGATGATATCCTGATCGGTGGAGCTGGAGATGATATCTTTAAGCTAATTGATGACGGCTCTGGTATTCGTGATGGGGAAGTAGATACGATAAAAGACTTCACGGAAGGTGAAGATAAGATTGATATCTCTGACTTGCTTCATACGGATGACTTTGATTCTGTCGACTCTTTATTGGCTAATAACGAGATTGGTCTTGAAGCCGATGGTGATAACCTGATTCTAACGATTTCTGAATCAGATGGTTCGTCGAGCCAAAAAGTCGTGATCGAGGGTGGTTCAAATCAATACAGTGAGCTCTTAATCGACGGTTCTTTATCTCCAGCAGATGGTTCCGCCATCCTTAACGACCTGCTAAAAATCAATAACGACATCACGTAGTTATTATTCACCAAACGGAAGGAGAGAAAGTACAGCTTCCGATTGCCTTAAATCCAACTAAACAAAAGGTCTAGCAGTATGCTAGACCTTTGTCTTTGGCATTTAAACTAACAACACTAACTCTTAGGTAGCGTTGTGAAAATCGTCCACTCCTTCTCAATTTCACCTTTATAGCCAACTACGGTAGCGGTTACCCGGCGGTTAAGTGCGTGGCTGGTTTCGTCCGTGCCTTGAGATGCAAGATTGGTCTCTCCAAATCCGACAATACGTAAACGCTCAGGAGTGATACCGTTATTAATTAATTCTTGCCTCACACTTTCGGCTCGTCGTTTTGAAAGTGCAAGGTTATATTCGTCTGTACCAGTGATACTTGTATAACCTTGTAGTTCGATTGATGTAGTCGGGTATTCTTTTAGGAAGTCGGAAAGGTCGCTGATTTGTTTAGCAAAAACTGGGTCGATCTCAGATGAATCATTAGCAAACAAGACGCGGATCTGCATTTGCTGAGATGACTTTGCATATCTACCGCATCCATCATTATCAATTTCTGAGCCTTCCGCAGTGCCCGGACAGAGATCTCGTGCATTGATAACACCATCACTGTCATCATCGATCAAATCGGCGATCTGATCTGCATTGGGAGTCTCTATGTATTCATATTCGTCGCCTGTCTCTCTATTCGAGTTAGAGCCGCTGCATGCTGAAATCAAACAAACCATGAACAAAATAGGTATTATCTTCATATTAATACTCCACTTTCTCTAGCCACTCTTGCGGGATGTCGATACGCAATGAGTTAAGCAGTTGTCCAGTTGCGTTCATTACGCGGTATTTTGCGTACTGTTCAGCGTACTTCGCATCCAAATAATCTTTACGTGCTTCGAAGAGCTCGTTTTCCGTGTTGAGTAAGTCTAATAATGTTCGCTTGCCAATACGATATTGTTTCTCGTAGGCAATAACCGTTTTGGCTGCAGAGTCAACATGGTCAGACAAGAATTCTTTTTGTTGTAAAGTTAAGTCCAACGCGCTCCAGGAAAGCCTTAATCCTTCTTCCACATTTTGATAGGCGCCTTCACGTAAGTCTTTTGCTTTATTCAGTTGGTAGGCAAAGTTCTCGGAGTTGGCTGCATCACTGCCGCCATTATATAAGTTGTAACGGAGCCTAAGCATAGCGAGTGTCTCGTCGCTTCTGCCTTTCAATCCATCGGCATCGTCACGCCAAGTTTGAGATGCCTCAATTGAAAGCGTAGGGTAGTTGACCCCTTTAGATTGCTTGTACTGGAATTTGGCTGAGTCTACATCAGCAAGCGCCACTTGAATCACAGGATGTACCTCGAAGGCTAGGCCAATAGCATCATCGATTGTGTACGGAAGAAAGTTCTCATCAGCTCTCGGGAATATCAAGCCTTGAGGGCTCTGTCCAACAAGTCGTGTGAACATAGTGTGGGAATCGAAGAGGTTATTTTGTGCAGCGGCTAAATTACCGTGTGCTTTTGCTAAACGCGCTTCCACCTGAGTTAAATCCGCCGTCGAGCCAATCCCTGAATTAACGCGTTTTTGAATGTCTGTATAGATTTTCTTGTGTACTGCTAAATTGTTCTCAGACAGGGTGAGAATTTCATAGGCTTTAACCGCATCTAAATAAACGCTCGTTACTTCAAGTGCAGTATCAGACGCGTCTGCTAAGAGTTGAAACCTTACAGATTCAGCGTCTGCAGCCGTTCGGTCGATATCGTTGAGTGTCGCGCTCCCATCCCAAATTAGCTGGGTCAAAGTCACCGATGCCTCTTTCCTTGTATAATCAGTATCCCCTCGACCGCCTTCATCTGATGGGTCCAAGCCTTCATAGCCAATTCCAGCATCAAGATCGATTGAAGGCAGGTATGCACCGGATGCCGCCTCATTAATATACTTACGACTATTGAATTCGTTAAAAGCGCTTTTTATGTCCGGGTTGTTTTTGAGTGTGAGTGCGACCGCTTGTTCTAAAGTTTGACCGAAAACGGATGGAGATAACATCAAACTACAGCAACAAGCGATTTTTAGTCGATTCCATTTCACGGTGGTCCTCCTAGAAAATTGGTATTGCTTTTTGATATTTCATCTCATTAGTGAGACGAAATGGCACAAATATCAGCTATTTGTTGATTGAATTATCAACGTCCTGCTAACCCTAGGCTTTTATTCAGAAAATCCAGTGACTCGCCTTATAAAACCTTAGCACATATGAGAGATGTTGCTCATTTGTTCGCAGGTTCCTTTTGGAAGAAAAGTCAGAATTCTTAATACCATAGCGTCCTTCTCCGTATTTTGACGTTCATGTCAAGCAAACCCCGCCCCTTGGGTTTCTCTATACTTTGACGCCCTTACGTACAACGAAAAAGAAATGATTTTGACTAAACTATAGTCGTATTTGTTGGGGTGACAAATTTGTGACGATTAGGGAATTTTGGTGAGGTAGCTATGGATCGTGTAGCCTTTAGCTCTTTAATGAGCAATATCGTTGTGATTGGGAATAACGGTGAAATCAAGACACTGGAGCCGGGACAGCTTCCTGCGCCAGGGGAACTGGTGATTACCGAAATATCGGACACGTCAGAGCTTGTTTTTGAGCAAATCACACCACAGGGCAGCTCAATTAATGTCACGGATGATATCACCGCTCTGATTGAAGCTATCGCGGCAGGGGAAGACCCAGCGCAAGTAGAAGGGGACTTTGAAACAGCGGCTGGTGAATCTTCGGGTTCCAGTCCTCAAACCACTGGGGCAGTTGATCGTATAGGTGCAGAATCATTAGCGAGCACTGATTTCGAAACAGTGGGCACATCTATCGCATTGTCTGAGACTCAAGAGCTTTCTCTTCTGGATCTTCTTCGTGAGCAAACCATCCCAGCGCAAACCATTGTCCAAGAGATATCGAGCCCAACGATAAGTGAAGGACAACAAGCCACGTTCGACGTAACACTTGATCAACCGCTACTAGAAGATACAAATGTTGTTCTTACACTTAATGAGGGGACAGCTGAGGGCGGAACAGACTATGACGATAATATCGTCACTATTGTGTTCGAAGACGGCACTTCAGAGGACGTAAGCGTTGACGAAAATGGCGCGTTTACCGTTACGATTCCCGCTGGAGAGCGGTCTTTTAGTGTCTCCGTAAATACCACTGATGATGATCTATTTGAAGGAAACGAGATCTTTACCCTAAACGGTGGAACTGATGGGCAATCAGAGCCTGCAACCGGTGTTGCTACGATAATTGACGATGGGTCTGGTCCTGGCCCAACCCCAGATGATGATCGGCCTACTGTCGTATCCATCACTGACACCACTGTAAACGAAGGTGATGCTGCCACCTTGGACGTGACACTCTCAAACCCAAGTTCAATAGATACGACGGTAATCATGAACCTTGCAGACGGTACTGCAGAAGGTGGCATTGATTACACAAACACATCGGTGACAATCACTTTCGAAGATAACAGTTCGCAGGTGATAGCTGTAAACCCTGACGGTAGTTTTGAAGTTTCCGTTTCTGCAAATGACACCTCTTACAGCGTGACAATCAATACAACGGACGATGACATTTTCGAGGGGGCAGAGACCTTTGAATTGTCTGGTTCTACACCCAATCAAAACGGAACACAAAGCGGCACTGTTACGATAGTGGATGACGGTACAGGCCCAGATCCAGACGATGATCGTCCAACAGTATCTATCAGTGATGCAGGCACCATTAACGAAGGTGACACGGCGAACTTCGTTGTGTCATTAACTAATGCTTCCGAAGACGATGTTCAAGTTGAACTTGGTCTTAACCTTGGTGACACCGAAGTCGGTGACCTTGGCACACTAGAGTACAACACAGGTTCAGGTTGGGTCGCGGTACCAAACGATGGTGTGGTAACCGTGCCAGCTGGACTGACAGAATTTGATGCCCGAATTGCGTCGATTGACGATGAAGTCTTTGAAGGTCCAGAAAACTTTACCGTAGACGTAACCGGTCTTGGTGCAGTTCAAGGTACTGACACTGGTACCGCGACTATTGTGGATGATGGCTCCGGTCCAGGCCCAGATCCAGACGATGATCGTCCAACAGTTTCAATCAGTGATGCTGGCACGATTAACGAAGGTGATACCGCCAACTTTGTTGTGTCATTAACTAATGCATCTGAAGATGACGTTCAGGTAGAACTTGGCCTTAATCTTGGTGACACCGAAGTCGGTGACCTTGGAACCCTTGAATACAACACAGGTTCAGGTTGGTTAGCGGTACCAAACGATGGTGTGGTAACTGTACCTGCAGGACTTACACAGTTTGATGTCCGAATTGCATCGATTGACGATGAAGTGTTTGAAGGTCCAGAGAACTTCACCGTAGACGTAACCGGTCTTGGTGCAGTTCAAGGGGCAGATACGGGTACCGCGACTATTGTGGATGATGGCTCCGGTCCAGGCCCAGATCCAGACGACGACCGCCCAACTGTTACATCTATTACCAGTACCACTGTAAATGAAGGCGAAGTCGCGACTTTAGACGTTACCTTAAGTAATGTAAGTACGACCCCTACAGTGGTGAATATGACCCTTGCAGATGGAAGTGCGGAAGGTGGGGTGGATTACACCAATACACTGGTTACTATTACTTATGAGGACAATACCACTGAAGTTATTAATGTAGAGCCTGACGGTAGTTTTGTTGTAACAGTGCCAGCAAACGATTCTGCATATAGCGTCACAATGAGTACGACTGATGACGAGCTTACAGAAAATACAGAAACATTTACCCTATCAGGTGCTACGGATGTTCAAGGTGTCCCGGCAATAGGTACTACGACTATTATCGACAACGATGCCCAACTTGTAGCTTCTATTTCTAACGAACTCATTAATGAAGGCGAAGCAGGAACATTTGATGTAACGCTAAGTAATGCCAGTGATACAGACTCTATAGTCAGCATGACACTCGCTGATGGCACTGCAGACGGTGGCGCAGATTACACCGATACACAAGTGACGATAACTTATGCGGACAACAGTACCGAAGTTGTTGCAGTAAATCCTGATGGTTCGTTCGATGTCACCGTGCCTGCCAACGACACCACATACAGCATCACCGTTAGTACAACGGATGATGACCTGTTCGAAGGCCCTGAAACCTTTACATTGTCCGGTGCAA
>NZ_JAADJW010000063.1:0-9043 GCF_010092875.1 Vibrio sp. LB10LO1 | reverse complement strand
GAGCGGGAAGTTAATGTTCCCAACGTGGACTCCGAATACATTAGCGCAAACCAACTCCGTTATTACTTAATTGTAGTTGCAATAACGGGGCGGACCATACATTGTTGTATCTGAGGTTTGTGAATTCAAATCCAGCGTGGCGGCAGGAATGCCTGTCCAATCAACTCAGCCTACCGATATCATATGTTTAACGCAGATCCTCGACGTTATGATTCCTCAAAATAAAAAAGCGCGAGGGGTATGCCTCGCGCAAACTACTACATGGTGATAGTAGGAACAGCCTATAGAGCTGTGAACAAGGTGTTCTGAGTGCTTGGAGTCCAATCCGCTTGAGATACGTGTGGTACGTTGACTAGGTAGCGGAGACCTTGGTAAGTCACGACGTCACCAGCTTCATAAGCAACGTTTAGTGTCCAGTTAGTTGCAGGATCGGCATTTGTCCAAAGGCTAGATGTTGAAGACGGTGCCCAATCCTGTTGTGCGACGTGCGTTGTAACCGCTTTATAAACAGTACCTGAATGCGTTACGTAATCACCAGCAACGTATGCCTGGCCAACTTGCCAAACTGGTGTGTAGTTATCCATGGTATCGAAAATGTATCCTGCTTCTTTTGCGATTTGGATAAACTTAGCCAGCTTCGGTAAGTTTTTGGTTGCTCCCATGCCGCGTTTGCCATCTTCGAATAAGAACTCATGTGTTAACACGATAACTTTGTCTGCGTGTAGCGGAGTACCACAAGGGAATTCCTGCGCTTTGGAGTTGATAGGATTGATCGTTGTTGGCGCACAGCTGTTAAGAGCGGCGTCGACATAGCCTAGGAAAGGTTCTGCTTCCGTCAAACTGTTTGCTGGCATTGCAATGCCCCAGTTCTCCGGTGCCCAGTCGAGATCCCACCCATGAGTTTGATAGCCTTTATTCGCAAGAATATTTTGTACTTCAATGGAAGCTTTTACACTGTTTGATGTATTATCGGTGTCACACACATAGCCTGGTTCCCAAGGCTTTAGATCGTCAGAAGTTGCACACAAGCCATCCGCTTTGAAGTTCTTTGTTACACGCCAACCATTGGTGTAAGGCAATCGTGCAAACTCTTCACCGCGATAGTTTGGATAACTGTTGATATTCGGCAAGTATCTTTCCAACACTGCTAAATTCTCGGCAAACGTCCCCGCATCATAAACAGGATCTTGGTAAGAGTTGATTTGATGATCGCCGGTTGCATTACACTCAGCACCGCTGTTTGGGCCAAATTCTTCGACACAGTTATGGATCATGTGGGCGTAACTATGGTTAGCAACGATATGCCCAGTGTCTAGAGCAAGTTTAAGTGCTTCTAAAGCACGATCCTCATTCTCATCTCCAATGCCGTCCAAGTGCCAAGCGTTAAAGTAGAAAGTACCTTTAACTCCTTGTTGATTAAGCACATTAATAACGTCGATAGATGCATTAATCGGGCCGTCATCAAAGGTCAAATAAATGGTGCCTTTGGGGGCTTCTTGGGCATAAGAGAATTGAGATAGCGCAGAGCCTAAAAGTGTAACCATAGCCAGTTTTGTTAATTTCATTTTCTATTCCTTTGTTGAAATTAATTATGACATTGTCAGTAGTGAAATATTGATAGTTATAAATGTAATTAAATGATTTTTGTTATTTTGTTGGCTTTTATCCTAGACCTAATTAATTAATAAAAAATAGGCTGTATTTTCCAAAATGGGATTTGGTTCACGAACAATGCAACCGGTTGCGCTTTTTTGCGTTGGTTATTTTTGCTACAGTTTTTGTAGATTGAAATTTACACAACGGGAGTAAGGCTATGAAAAAAATTCTTTTATGCTGTAGTGCTGGTATGTCGACCAGTATGCTTGTAAAGAAAATGGAGCAAGCTGCTGAAAAGCAAGGGCTTGAGTGCAAGATCGATGCGTTGTCGGTAAACGCATTTGATGAAGCGATCAAAGAGTACGATGTGTGTTTGCTTGGTCCTCAGGTGCGATTCCAACTAGAAGAACTGCGTAAAACCGCACAAGAGCATGGCAAAAATATTGATGCTATTTCTCCACAAGCTTATGGAATGATGAAAGGGGAAGAAGTATTACAACAAGCATTAGAACTGATTAACTAATTCAATAACTTTAAATAGAAAGAAGAATGTCCACTAAATATAAATATTTGGTGTGGGATTCTTTTGTCTAAAAATAAGGATGGACTCTATGAAGCTTTATGATGCGATTATAGGAATAGTCGAAAAGCATATAGCCCCTATTGCGGCAAAAGTGGGAAATCAACCCCATGTTAGAGCAATGAGAGACGGATTTATTGTGGCAATGCCGTTTATTATTGTTGGTAGTTTTATCTTAATTTTTGCTTTCCCACCATTTGCTGAAGACACTACGTTTACACTCGGGCGAGTCTGGTTAGACTTCGCCACCACACATTTCGATACCATTATGATGCCCTTTAATATGTCGATGGGGATCATGACTATATTTGTCTCGCTTGGGGTTGCCTATAGCTTAGCCAAAGCGTACAAAATGGATGGGATCACCAGCGCGGTATTATCACTGATGAGCTTCCTTTTGGTTGCTGCTCCAGCTAAAGATGGAGCACTAGCGATGAAGCACATGGGCGGTACCGGAATCTTTACCGCGGTAATGTGTGCTTTCTTTGCGGTTGAGCTTTACCGCTTTATGAAAAAGCACAACATTACGATCCGCATGCCAGAGCAAGTACCACCTGCAATCGCTCGTTCTTTCGAGGTCCTTTTGCCAGTACTCGCTATATTCCTAACCTTGTATCCGCTAAGTATTTTTGTTCAAACTCAATATGACATGCTGATCCCTGATGCGGTTATGGCGATGTTCAAACCACTGATCAGTGCATCGAATACCTTACCTGCAATCATTGGTGCATTGCTGGTGTGTCAGCTACTTTGGTTTGCTGGTATTCACGGTGCGGCGATTGTAGTTGGTCTTCTATCGCCAATCTTCCTTACCAACATCAGCGCTAACATCGATGCGTTTGTTGCGGGTCAGCCAATTCCAAACGTATTCACCCAACCATTCTGGGATTTCTATATCTTTATTGGTGGTTCGGGCGCAACACTTGCGCTAGTGATGCTGATGTCATTTAGCCGTTCCGCGCACCTTAAGAGTATCGGTCGAATGAGTGCTGTACCGGGTTTCTTCCAAATCAATGAACCTGTGATTTTTGGTAGCCCAGTAGTAATGAACCCAATCCTGTTTATTCCCTTTGTATTTGCGCCAATCGTTAACGCAACTATTGCTTACTTTGCAGTACAGCTTGGCTTTGTGGGTATGGGGGTTGCGACTACACCTTGGACAACGCCTGCATTGATTGGTGCTTCATGGGGTAGTGGTTGGACGTTCTCACCAGTGCTGTTGGTGATTGGCCTACTGATTCTTGACCTCTTTATTTATCTGCCGTTCTTCAAGATGTTTGAGAAGCAGGTGATGGAACAAGAGTTACCTACGAGCAAAGAAAGTAAGGATGCTGAACAGCCATCTGGCGAAGGCGTGACTGCTTAATAGTAATTGGGCTGTCACATGGCAGCCCATG
This sequence comes from Vibrio sp. LB10LO1, assembly GCF_010092875.1. Lineage (NCBI taxonomy): Bacteria > Pseudomonadati > Pseudomonadota > Gammaproteobacteria > Vibrionales > Vibrionaceae > Vibrio > Vibrio sp. LB10LO1. The sequence continues at coordinate 5,470 of NZ_JAADJW010000063.1, read as the reverse complement.
TTTCTGGAGAGAAAAGATGGAACAAGAATTAGTCGTAATGGAAATTATCTGTAATGCAGGTGAAGCCAGAAGTTTGAGCTATGAGGCATTGCGTTTATCGAGAGAGAAGGATTTTTCAGCCGCAGAGGAAAAGCTTTCTCAAGCAAGAGAGTGCATCAACAAAGCCCACCTGATTCAAACCCAACTAATTGAAGAAGATCAGGGGGAAGGCAAAGTGCCAATGACCTTGGTGATGGTACACGCTCAAGATCATTTGATGACGACCATCTTAGCGCAAGAAATGGCAGTGGAAATTGTCGCGTTGAATAAGCAGATAGCAGAAAAATAAGGACGTCGCTATGCCAAGAAATGCAATTAAACTCGCCATTATTGGTGGTGGCAGTAGTTATACCCCAGAGCTTGTTGAAGGCGTAATAAAACGCTTGGAGTTCTTGCCTGTAAAGCAAATGCACTTTGTGGATATTGAGTCTGGCGCGGAGAAATTGGAGATCATTAAAGGCTTAGCACAACGAATGGTCGACAAGGCAGGGGCGGATATTGAAATCAAAGCAAGCTTTGATCGCCGAGATGCGATTAAAGACGCTGATTTTGTTATGACTCAGTTCCGCGTTGGTGGCTTGGCTGCGCGAGCGAATGATGAGCGAATTCCGATTAAATATGACGTTATAGGTCAGGAAACAACAGGGCCGGGTGGCTTTGCCAAAGCGCTGCGTACTATTCCGGTTATTCTTGATATTTGTAAAGACATTGAAGAGTTAGCGCCTAATGCGTGGATGCTCAACTTTACTAACCCTGCAGGTTTGGTGTCAGAAGCGGTCAGTAAATACACCAACGTAAAGAGCATTGGTTTGTGTAACGTTCCGGTGTCTATGGAAATGATGATTGCTGAAATGATGGATTGCGAGCCGAAAGAGCTTCAACTTGAGTTTGCAGGTTTAAATCATCTTGTTTGGGTATTGAAAGCGTGGCTTAAAGGCAAAGACATTACGCAAACCGTACTGGAGAAAGTTGGGGATGGCGCTAACTTCAGTATGAAGAATATCTGGGAAGAACCGTGGGATCCGGCATTTCTTAAAGCGCTTGGAGCCATTCCTTGCCCGTATCATCGTTACTTCTATCAAACCGATGCGATGTTAGCAGAAGAAAAGCAGAGTGCAGGTGAGCAAGGCACGCGAGCAGAGCAAGTTATGGCGACAGAGAGTGCGCTATTTAAGCTGTATCAAGACCCGAATTTAGACCACAAACCAAAAGAGTTGGAAGAGCGAGGCGGTGCCTATTACTCAGATGCGTCATTAAACCTCGTCGACTCAATTTATAACAACCGTAACAGTATCCACGTAGTGAACGTGTTAAACAATGGGGCTATCAATGGCTTACCTGATGATGCAGTGATCGAGTGTAGTGCTGTAATTGGAAGTTGGGGAGCGAAGCCACTTGCGGTTGGTGAGCTATCAAGCAATATCAAAGGCTTACTTCATCAAGTTAAAGCTTATGAGCAACTCGCTATCGAAGCAGCAGTTGAAGGAAGCTACGACAAAGCACTAATGGCGTTAACCAATAACCCACTTGTTCCAGATATTGGTCGAGCCAAGTCCATATTGGATGAGATCTTAGCAGTGAACGCCCCATATCTACCTCAATTCAAATTAACAACGTTATAGAGCGAGGAGACACGCCAATGAAAGTAATTTTTAATGCCGATGATTTTGGCTTAACTCCCGGTGTGAATAAAGGCATTGTTAAAGCCCATCAACAAGGAGTGGTTCGTTCAACCACTATGATGGTGGGGATGAATGCTGAAGAACATGCCGTGGAATTAGCAAAGCAAAATCCGAACTTAAAGATTGGCGTGCATTTGCGTTTTACCGCGGGTGCCCCGGTAGCAGGGCACCCGAATCTTACCAATGGTCAAACGCAGTTTGTTAGCTACGATGAGCTATGGAAGAAACAAGATTTCGAAGAAGAGGTGGTTTACCAAGAGGCAATCGCTCAAGTCGAGGCATTTCTAAAATTGGGATTGCCTCTGAGTCATTTAGATAGCCATCACCATGCGCATACACACCCACAGTTGCTTCCTGTGATTCGCAAAGTTGCTCAGAAATATAAAGTGCCTTTGCGCGGCAGCGGTTTGTGCCATACAGAGAGTAAGGTGAAGTACTACTTTACCGATGAGTTTTATGATCAAGGAGTTAGTTTGGATGGCATCATGAAGCATTTGTTGGGCTTGAAAGCTAAATATGATGTGGTTGAAGTGATGTGTCATCCGGCTGAGGCGGATCAATCCTTATTATTGAAAAGTAGCTATGCCTTACAAAGAGAGCTGGAACTTCAAGTGCTGACTTCTCCAATACTGAAACAAGAATTTGCTCAGCATGGTATGACAGTCACGGATTACTCGGCTCTCATTTCTTCAAGTAAAGTCGTCAGTGTATGATTAAGGCTGTCAGCATCGACCCCTATACACCTTACGATTTGCTGGCAGCCACTTTTTTGTATTATCACCACGAATAAAACATAAGTAGTTGGATCTAGTTGTATTATGGCAAGGATAAAAGATGTAGCCGAACTTGCGGGAGTAAACCGTTCCACTGTGTCTCGCATTATTAATGGGGAAGGCAAGTTCCGCGATGAGACGAGAAAGAAAGTTGAAGCTGCTATGGCGGAGCTTAACTATCGCCCAAGCGCTATTGCTCGTTCACTGGCGACTTCATCTAGTAACATGGTCGGCCTCTTGGTTACTTACTACACGGGTGGATTCTTTGGTGAGATGATGGAACAAGTGCAGACCGAATTGGACATGCATAAGAAATTCCTGATTACTGCGCAAGGCCACCATTCTGCTGAAGGGGAACGAGAAGCTATCCAACGCTTTAATGACCTACGTTGCGATGGCTACGTGCTGCACAGTCGTTACCTATCTGATGATGACTTGCGAGAACTTGCAAAGCAACCAACGCCATTTGTGTTGCTCGATCGTTATGTCGAGGGTATTGAGGAGCGCTGCGTTACCTTCAATCATCATCATGCTAGCCGAATTGCTGTCGAGCACTTAATCGTTGGTGGTCATAAAAATATTGCCTGTATCACAGGCCCCTCTCAGCGTCATAACAGTTTATTGAGAAAGCTCGGCTATGTTGATGCGATGAAAACTGCTGGTATTGATATAGACGAGAGCTGGTGTGAAGAAGGTAATTACGGACGTCAAAGTGGCTACGACGCAATGGCCGCTATTTATCACCGACATCCTGAAGTGACGGCTGTGTTTTCATGTAGTGAAGAGATGACGGTCGGAGCAATGCAGTTCTTGCATGAAAAACGCATATCAGTACCAGAGCAAATCTCATTAGTAAGTTTCGATAGTGTGGATCTATGTGAAAGTCTCTACCCTACGGTATCAGCTGTTCATTTTCCTATCAGTGATATGGCAAGAGTCGCTGTACAAACGTTAATGGGTTTAATTAAAGACCAGCAATTACATACCAAGCCAGTATTTGAAGCGGAACTAAAACTTCGTAAAGCAGACCGCACACTTTCCTAACTCTATTTCTAACTCCACTCTGTGCAAGTTTGTTGATGGCATGCACAGAGCTGCTTTATTCACTCCCCTTATTGATGAATTCATTTACAAAATCTACTAGTATTAGATGCTTATCATCAAAGTCTTATCAGCAGTGGAACAGTGGCAGCAATTAAACTTACAGTGGATCGTATTCAGCCCGGGTTACATATCCGTCTTCCGCTAAAGTGGAACGATCACCCGTTTCTACTCAACAGCTTCAAAATTAAAGACCAAGAACAAGTGGAGATGATCCGTCATCTTGGCGTGAAGTTCGTATATTTTAATCCTGATCAAAGCGATGCCTCCCCTTTACCGGCGAATCAACCTCAAGCAGAAGTAAAGCAAGTTCATGCGTTAGATCTTGAAGCGCAAAAACTATGGCAAGAAAAACAAAAGCGAATTGAAAAGTTGAGTGCTTATCGTCGTCGCGTCATCCAATGCGAAAAAGAATTCGAACGCTCGCTTGCTCGCATGCGTTCAGTTATGACCAAGATTCGCAACCGTCCTGCTGATGCAGTAGGGGAAGCGAAGCAACTCATCGACGATATCGTTGAGAAGTTAATGTGTGATGACAATGTGACTCTTCATTTGATGAACGGAAAGAATGAATTTGAAGATATCTATTTCCATTCTCTCAACGTTGCTGTCATTGCGATGATGATTGGGCGAGCGAAGGGTTACTCTGCAGAGCAACTCAAAGCGCTTTCTTTTGCGGCTTTGTTCCATGATATGGGCAAAATCAAAATTCCAACAGCCATATTAAGGAAGCAAGTTCCCCTCAGTGAACCTGAAAGCAACTATCTAAAGCTGCACACCAAGTATGGCTTAGATATGGCTAATCAGATTGAAGGCTTTCCAGAAAGTGCAAAGACGGTAATAGTACAGCATCACGAGCTTCGTGATGGCTCAGGCTACCCTGAAGGCCTAAAAGGAGACGAGATTGATGAACTTGCACAAGTGATTATTGTAGCTAACGCTTTTGATAATCTGTGCCATACCCCGGTTGCTGCTGAGCAAAAAATCCCATATACGGCACTTTCCCACTTATATAAGAACTGCAAACACCTATATAAAGAAGAGAACCTTAATATCTTAATTAAGTTTATGGGAGTGTTCCCTCCAGGGACGGTGGTTCAACTTTCTAATAATATGGTGGGTTTGGTTATCTCAGTGAATGCATCTCATCTATTGTTTCCGAATGTGCTGGTCTACGATCCAGCGGTTCCCAGAACTCAAGCGCCAATTATCGACCTTGCATCAAAGGATATAAAGATAGTTAATGCGATTCATCCATCTAAATTGCCGGAAAAAATCAAAGAGTACCTCAATCCGCGTTCACGCATTTCTTACTTCTTCGATAGTGATGAGTAGTTATCCACAGCTTTTTGTGGGTAAATTGTAGAGATCCTGAGTGTTATTTCTGGGTAATTTTAAGGTTGGATGGAAAGTATCCATTTGGCATGTTTTTTTAGAAAAAATGCATTTTTAGTATTGCCAAAGAAAATCTTCTCCCTATAATGCGCATCCATCGACACGGCAGATGCCATAAGGCTTCAGCAAAGTCGGAGAGGTAAAAAGCTTCTACGAAAAATTAGTTGAAAAAAGTGTTTGACACTCTCAATTATCTCGCTAGAATGCACCTCCGCTTTGAGAGAAAAACTTCTTGATAAGCAAGCTCTTTAATAATATAGACCTATCAATCTGTGTGGGCACTCGTTGATGATAATCCAATTAGAAGCTTCGGCTTCAAATTAGGTTTCAATGATACGAAGTGACCATTGAGTCGAAAGACTCAGCACAGTCAATTCAAACATTACTTTATGTAATGTTCAGTATTCATTGAGCCGAACAAAATCTTAAATTGAAGAGTTTGATCATGGCTCAGATTGAACGCTGGCGGCAGGCCTAACA
>NZ_JAADJW010000062.1:0-9181 GCF_010092875.1 Vibrio sp. LB10LO1 | reverse complement strand
AACTTTGAAACGCGCTCTCAATTTCTTCTGGCTTCAGACGGCATATGACGCGAGCGATGGTGTCATGCCGTGGAATACCGTATTCGAAAGGGCGATAACGTCGGAGCCAATCTAAGCGATGAGAACCAAAATCCTCAATTTGCTCCCAGCCTTCCACTCCTGATAGGACGGCACTAACGGCTAAAAAGATAATATCGAGCAGTTCGTGTCGCTTACATCGATCAATACGTGGGTCTTCAATAGCTTCAAAATGTTGGAGAAAAGAGTCAGGCATACTTAAAACGTTACGATAGAGAATTATTAGCTGATCTGATCACCGGTTTGTCCAAAAGTTCCCATTTATAATGATCTTGCCGTGCATCAGTGGCGCTACAAGGCCGTTCGGTCACTGTATATGAAAAGGCCTTTCCACTTTCAAAACAGTGTTCTAAGTCTGCTCATGACCAGTTTTTATCTGATCTGGCAAGCATTTTACCTTCTGATGTTACTCCACTTATTATCAGTGATGCTGGATTTAAAGTGCCGTGGTACAAATCTGTTGAGGAGCACGGATGGTACTGGCTGAGTCGAGTAAGAGGTAAAGTGCAATTTGCTGAACTCGGTGCCGAAAATTGGCAGCCAGTCAGTAGCTTACATAGTAAAGCCTCTAGCAGAGCCAAAAGTCTTGGTTGCCAAAAGTTGACCAAAAGTAATGCCATCAACTGCCAAATAGCACTGTATAAAGCATTGCCTAAAGGCCGCAAGAATCAGCGCTCTACACGGACGAACTGTCACCACCCATCGCCCAAGGTGTTCTCTGACTCCGCAAAGGAACCGTGGGTACTCGCGACTAATTTACCGACAACGGTTCGTACCCCAAAACAGTTGGTGAGGCTTTACGAAAAACGGATGCAAATAGAAGAAACCTTCCGAGATTTAAAGAGTCCTGCTTATGGATTAGGCCTACGCCAAAGCCGCACTAGCCGCCCAGAAAGGTTTGATATTATTTTGCTGATAGATCTAATGCTGCAACTCATGTTTTGGTTGGCTGGAACACATGCACAGCGGCAAGGATGGGACAGGCACTTTCAAGCGAATACAGTCAGAAATCGAAATGTCCTGTCTACCGTTCGATTAGGTATGGAAGTCCTCAGGCGACCAGACTACGAGATTACGACTCAGCACTTCTTCACAGCGGCCATAGATTTAGCAGAGCAGCTCTTAAAAGATGGCTATGCACTGGCGGATTTATGAGGGGATCCCTCAGGGTGTAGTGCGGACAAACTAGCGGGACGTTAGCAAGCTTAAATACGGAGTCTAGAAAACCTTGCAGCGCTCTCAATGGCATAGAGAAAACGCGCTTCACCATCAGTGCAGTAGTAATGGCTAGGTCGCTGAATTGACGAGGCCTGCCGCGCTTGTTCTGTTTGCTTTGCTTCCATTCGCTTATAGCTTCTTCATCAATCCAGAAAGTGAGTGAACCACGATTGATTAGGGCTTTGTTGTACTGTTTCCAGTTAGTTGTTTTGTAACAAGGTTTCGGCATAAGGCTACGATGATTAACTGATGTAGCCGATCAGATCGTAACTTCCTGATTTAGTTCCATCGAATTACGCAACAAAGCCCATTCTCGGTTAGGAAGCCAGAATAGACCGGCTTCCTTTATTGCGCCTGCTTTTATGCAATATCGTTGGAGATAAATGCAAACTTGTCTATTAACAGGAATGCTGGATCATCCGGTTGTTCAGCCTCATTGCCCGGTACAGCCCCCCAGTTGGTGTTAGCAAAGAGAGCATAGCCTCCCCCCGCACTTACAATAGATGCAGCGCCGAGTGCGTTCCAACCGAATGCGCTCGATGAAATACCTTTGGTTTTTTCCATTTTAACCAGATCGTATCCCTTGCTGTAGACGGATGAGAAATTATTAGTATCTAACCCAATCAAACCACTTCCAATGTTCAACGCTTGTTTTTTAGGGTTTTGCAATTTGTTTTTCGCCTCTATTTTTGTATTGAAAAACTCAGATTTCTTTTTTAGTATGTTCCGATCGAACTCCAACAATTCCTCCTGACTGACACGTTTTAGTTGATAATCATCCATTTTATTCACTAGGTCGTAGTTGCTTTTTCTCGTACCTCTTCGGGCAGCTCTTATGTTGTCGACTTGCTTGCCTGTATATTCAAACCCTCCAACCACCATAGAGGCTAAACCAAAAGCGGCTGAGGTTTTGCCTAAAATATCACTTGTTCGGTTTCTGTCTGTGCCGTGGTTTGCATCAGAAATGGCAATCGAATCAGCGGCAATACCTAATACAGCGCTTGTCGCTCCCAATGTTGAGGCGGTGATAGCAATACCAGCCGCCAGCGTCATACTTGCGCCACCAGTTGGGAAGGCTAAAACAATGGCAATAGCATCGACAATAAATGAGAAAATGTTCAGTCCCAAATCTACACCGCTGCTAAAGTGGCCGCTGGGATCGCTCATATTTACCGGGTCGCCACTGCAATAGGTATACGGATTGAGGCCCCCGCCGTTAAATGGACTCCAACTGTCTGGAGTGAGGAAAACACCGCTCACAGGGCAATAGGCACGGGTGCCGTTACCGAGTTGATATAGACCGTTGTCGTGCTCTCGTATTTCACCGTTAAAGCCGGTTCGACTTACCGGCGCAGGGGTTTCACCATTTGGAGTATAAGCTTGATAGGTTAGGTTGCTATTCTCGCTGTTAACAACGACTACTACCGAGTTTTGCTTGTTAACGGACAGCAGCAAGCTATGCGAGTCATATACTTCGGCTACTGGCATGCCATTGTGTGCCACAAAAATTGAGTTTTCCGTTGCTGTTGCTTCCATGGCCAGTCGTTTGCCAAGGTAGTGACGAATACCTTGAGTGACAGTGTTTACCTTTGTGGTATAAATCTGTTCGAAGGGATTATATAGGTATTCGATTTCCTGCTCATTGATACTACGCATTCTACCGGAAACGCTATAGCTGTAGCGGTTGCCAGCCCCGTCGTCGACCATATTACCGTCGTTGTCGTAGCTGAACGTCTGAGTTTGCGGTTGAATCGCAGGATGACTATGGGTAACTTTGCTGACTTGAGTATTGTCAGTATTTTCATAACTATAGTTAGTTTCGTTGCTTTCGCCACCAGTGAACAGAGTTGTCACTTTCTCCAGATTGTTGTATTGGCCATGTTGAAACGTCTGTTGTTCAATGGCCATTCCGAGGGCGTTGTTCGGCAGTAACTCTTGGTCGTCAGAGTTAGCGGTGTAGTTGGTTAATCGATTTCTCTCATCATAGGCAAAGCTTTCCTCCAGAACCCCGATCGGCGTCGATGTTGTTCGGCTCAGTAGCTTATTCTCAATGTCGTAGCTCACTGCAATAGAGTGTGTGGCTATCTCTTGTTGAGCTGGATCGGTCACCGTGATGGTACGTTTAATCTCGCGACTCAGTTCATCGAATTCCAGATCCATTTGTTGTTGGTAGCCTTCTTTGTTAATGGTCACATTTTGCAGCACCCGACCTAGTGCATCATAGTGAGTTTCTGAGCTAACACCGGATTGAACCGTTTTGAACAGCCGCCCATACTCATCATACTCGTACAGAATATCGGTCAACGTGACGCCATCTTCGCTGATCGCCTTAGTCACGGGTAGTCCCCCTAGACTCACGCTGAAGGCTTTCGTGGTTTCACTGTGGTCTATTTTTGATTTCGATACTGTCTGACTCAGCTTTCTAGTTGGCGTATAGACATAGTCAATATCAAGATGTTGATTACTGGCATGATATAACAAACCGATTTGCTGTTCTGGAGTCTCGGTGTTGCCGAAGGTAAATACAGAGCTTAATTCGACCTTACTTGGATCACTACTATCAAGCCCTTTGTATCCATTAATTGCGGAAGGGCTGTTAAGGGCGGCAATAAAGTCGCAGGTCAGTGTATTTTGACTCGGTGTTACAACTCGAGTCGGTTGGAACGTGTCTACCTGATACTCATAGCTATACAGGCGTTGCCCGATTGTACGACTGCTGATGCGCCCTAGACCATCGAAAGATTGGCTGGCGATAGGGATTGGTTGCTCGGTAAAACTGATGCTCTCAAGCAACTTGTCTACAGAAAAATCAGCATAACTGGCTTGGAATGAGGTATTACCGAAATATTGAAGTGTTGTCGGTCTATCCAGATCATCGAATTCTAATTGAGCTGTTCTTCCTAAAGGAGTAGTGATCGATACTTGTCGACCAAAGCCATCAAACTCAATCGATAACTGGCTATAGAGTGTTTCGGTGCCATCCTTCAACGTATGTTTTTCAAGTCGTTCAGGTTGACGAAATACATTAAAGAAAACCCGCTCAATAGATGAGGCAGCAAGTGAGTCAGAGTAAAGACTACGGGTGATGCTGAGCGCGGCAGGATCGATAACCTTCTTTTCGATACGGCCATCGTTGTATGTTGAGGTAAGCAGAAAGCCCCAGTCATCATAGTTGTAGCTTACCGATCTTTCTGAGAGCGGCTGTCCTTGATAGTAGTCATAACTTGCCTCACTGAGTTGGCGGCCAAAGGCATCATAGCTGTGGCGTTCTACTTCTCTGAAAGAGCCTGTATATGTACCATTACTATCCAGTTGACCATCATCATCTTGGTTTTCCTTGCTTAACAGCTGGCCTAGTCCATCATAATGGTCTTTAGTTTGAACCCCCTCATGATTGAACTGAGTGACTACGTCACCAGGGGAATCATCGTTGTAGGCGTACTGGATTGTCAGCACTTGCTCATATTCACTGCCTTGAGCGTTTATTTTTGTTACAACCCGACCCAAGTCATCATAAACATAACTATTGGTCACCCCTTCCGGTGTAACTTCTTTGACAACTTGTTGAGTATATTCCGCATAGTAAGTATTTTTCTTGTTGCTTAGGGCATCATGGCCAACAAGCTCTTCAGTTACGCAGAGTCCGTCGGCCGTACAATCATAAGAAAGATGTTTTGTGGTTGTTTTACCTGACTTGAGTAGGGATTGTTGTTTCGGTAGTGCAAACAATAATGAGGCATTGAGATCGTCGTTATATTCTGTCGTGAGAGAGTAAAGCAGAGTCTCAATGCTGGCATCATCGGCAACTAATACTTCGGTTTGATCTGGTACTATTCGCCAGTTGTTGTCATTGCCTAAACGAATATGGGTGTAGCGCTCAACTTTTTCTTTTTCGCCATTTGCGGTCGTCGGCGGCGTTACTCTTTTTTCCTTTAAAAAGGAAGCAAAACCATAAGGATGAGCAGGACAGAGACCAGTTTCTCCCGTTGCCGGATAATAGACTGACTGAGTTATGGGGGTGGTTTGTGGTTCGTTTTCCAAAGCGCCTTGAGTAAACTGGTACTCGGTCAAAATATTTGAGAATTCATCGTAGCTACGTTTTATCCCAACTCTTCTTAGTTCTTCTTCGCCCTGTTTAAATATAGCTGTCTGACTGATGGGAAGGCGTGCGGTCTTGGATTCTTGCTCAGCAACGGAGAGTAATGGATTCCATTCGTACTCAAACTGTTGAACTATCAGCTTATTACTGCCATTAAACTTAGACTCTATTGTGTCTGGCAAATGTAGCTTGTTAAACGTCGTGCGTATGTTTCTGCTGCTGCCTGAGACCGAATCATTGATGGTTTTGGAAGACCAATAAGTATAGTCTTGGTTGATATGGTACAAGTTATCTTGACTAGATGAAGGTGAATTAACGCCTAAGCCATAAGCATTATGGTTTTGGTCAAACTCATATTCAGTTGATATTGTCTGTTGATCTGAGATCATCATTACATGGGTTTTAATGGTGGGAACACTTGTTCCGTCAGGTAATGTTAACCAAGCACCGAAATCTTCATTAATTAAGAAAGATTCATGGGTGCCATTGGGATGCGTCAGCTCATCGATCAGCGTATAGCCAGAATACTCCCGATTGTATTTCGCAATATATTCCCCTTGCTTATAGCTCCCTGTGGAATAAGGCATTGAAATACTGAATTCTATTTCACTAAAGCTTATGTTAACGTGTTTATCGAGTGGATTTATATATAAGTCGGCATAATCATAAAAATAGGTAATTGTAATGATATCGTTAGAGTTATCATCCTTGATCTTAGTTAACTTCCCTCCATTATAGTTAAAGTAGATAGTCTCACCAGTTGGATTTTTCCTCTCAGTGAGACGGTAGACACCATTACTTCCAATATCATTCAATACCTCTTTAGTTCCGTCTTTATAGTAAACATTAATGCTACCATAGTCGCCATTGTTTATTTGTACAGTAAGTGGATAGCAGTTTATGATGTTTAGGTAATCATCAAGCTGTACAGTATTACCATCTGACAAAGTTAATACTCTCGAACCATCGCCAATCACTAAGGTGGTTAGCGCGAACTGCCAACCAGTTCCCAATCCATACTCTACACTAGAAAAAGGAGAATAGTTCAGGCTAAGGTCGATATTAAGCCCTTTTAATTGATGGGTAACCAATGAGGTAACAGGGATGGAAAGTGAAACGATACCATTGTTATCTGAGATATGAGCAATACTCGTTTTTTCATAGTTATTTGATTCGGTATACATATAAAAATTCCTCGTTCGTAGAATATACTGTGGAATAAAAATTTTTCTGGGTGATGTTAGTTTTCATTCAATAAAACATCAAAATAGACATTGATTTGATTAACTAAAAGAAATCGCTCGAAGTTTCGAAAAATTATCATGTGCACATATTTTGAATAAAATAATTCAAATTGTAAATAAGGGAGGTGGTAGCTCCCCCTTATTTACAAGGTTTCAATATGTTTGAGGCTAGAACAGCGGTATGGTGTCGTCATAACCGTCAATCAAATAATTGACAGTATCATCATAAGTTAGGTTTTGAGCTGATTGATTCCCAAACGAGTCAGTAATATAGTAATTGTGAGAATTACCTGAAGGACGTGTTGTGCTTCCTATATTTGGGTATACAAATTTAGTTGGGGTATCATTATCATCGTGAACCCATCTGACCGTTAATAAATGAGTCTGCCAAACTGAGGGGCCATCCAGTGAAGTATATTCAGCCAAAGTATCCCTGCTAAATTTAATTGCACCAGCCGCGGCAGTACCATCCAATTCATCTTCATACGCCCCAAAAATCGTCGCGACATTGCTTAGTTCGAGATCATATTCGGAGACTTGTGATACTGAAGCGAGTCCGTTGTTCCTTCTGTAGGGGTCATCAGTGTAGTCACTTGTTACCCTAGAAAGATGGAAGTCAAGCGTTTTGACAAATGAGCGGTCCATATCTATACCTGGATTATAGTTTTTACAAAAAATGTTGTTCTCTAGCCTAATCATGGTTAGATATGGTATGTCCTTATTGAAGTAGAATGCTGTTGGCACATTTTCGATATAGCCTGTCTCTTTAACGTTGAGCCCAATAAGATGACCACTCACACCAAGTTTGTGATCGTCGCATTCAACCTTGTCAGTTTCTGTTCTTTCAAAGGAAACACTGTATGTATTTTCTGTTTGTCCGTTGATAACCAGCGGCATCTCTCGTGATGAGATAGCAGATATATTATTCTCTGAATTGGGTGATGAGCAATTACTGTAGCGGAAAGAGGGGAAGTTTTCTGTTCCTGGTTTGACTTCATCCATTTCATCTAACTCAACACAAAGGTTAACAGGGAGGTCGGTTACTTGATTAGCTGTAAGGTAAAAGGTGTAACGTTTTAATTTTTCATAAGGAGGCAATTCTTCTGTCGTTTTTTGAGTGGGTAATTCAGCCATTTTAGTTAATTGTGGTGGAGCCTGTTTAAGGTATATTCCCTCTGCTTCATAGGTTTTATTAAAATGAATTAAGTCACTTGCTTGACTATTAACTATTTTCCTAAAGTTAAAGGTTTGTAATTCAGGCGCATCAGAAAGAGGGATTTCCCACTGGCTGAGATCTGGTGCGTCGTCACATTGACCGACTTCTTGTGGATTTCCGTCCGCTTTATCGAAGCAGCTAGTCGCAACAATATCAACATAGAACTTGAGTTGATGTTTATTGTTAGCGAAAATGCTTTTGTAATCCCAAACAAAGTTTGCGCTTTTTATTACATAAGGTATTGTATTAACTTCTTCTGCCTCGACCTTGGCAATAGACTGAACCTGTAAGGATTGTTTGTTCGCACAGCTGTCATAACTAAAGTCATTACCTTGAACACTAAAACATACTGGCAAATCTCCCGTTACATCAGACAGCAAGTAAACCGTTTTTTCACGATCGGATTTAATAATACCAACTTGGCTTTCATCGTGTATGGCTTGAGGTTTATTCTCCATAAACGCCCAACCGCTTACTTCTGATAGCGGCTTATTGGTCTCGGCATCATAGGCCATGACTTTTGCATCTTGAAGCCTGTGTTGTGTTTGGTTTGCGTTCCAATTAATAGCTATGGTGGTGTACTGTGTTCCGTTCACTACCTGTTCGCTTTCAATGTTAAAGCTAAGAGGTGCATCTTGGGTTTCGCTATTTGCAATTTGGGCGCTAGCATATGCAGATATTGCCATTGCTGTTGTAATAAATATAGCCCTTCTTATTGTCATTTCTTACTTTCCTATGAGATTACAGTTATTTTCGTGTTTTAGATAAGCAGTGTTTGATTTACACAACGAAGCCTTTTCTAATGTTTGATTTTCTTTCATTTTTTATCCTATTAATAAATGATCGGAGTAAATATTATTTCAGAATCAGCAAAAATAAAATCAACACGAGATATTTACATGATGTATAATTCATTGGGTTAATAAGTAAGATCTGAGTATTTAGTATTTTAAATTTAAATTAACCGGATGTCCTTAAAATAAAAGTAAAATATAATTGATAATTTTAACAAAAAGAAGTCAAAACAATATTTTTTTTTTATGTTTAATTTGACTACTATACATTGAATTTTAACTAATATTACTAACTTTGTTGTCAATAATTAATTCTTGCAGGTTTTTATGAGTGCTTGTGCCCTGTTGCTTAAATTGCTGGAACTAAATGGCTTTGTTGCGTAATTCAGAGAGAAGACATGCCTATTCCATGGTGTTTAATTATTAAACGATATACTGTGTTTCTGGCATACTTAGCCACGGCTAGAGCATTTTAACTCCAGTCTTTAAAAGGACTGAGCGATATTCGTCATCAATAGCCGCTATCTTCTTT
>NZ_JAADJW010000061.1:0-10544 GCF_010092875.1 Vibrio sp. LB10LO1 | reverse complement strand
CGACATTTACGTTGACGCAAACCAAGCCAACGGTGGACGACGGTCAAACATCGATTAACCCAACGTACGCAGCGGCGGGTGAGAGCGTGACCGTCACAGCCACGTTCGACAAAGGCGTCACCACGCCAACGGGTTCGACGCTGGGCACAGCGGCGATCAACTGGACAGCACAATCGGGTACTCAGACCAAATGGGTGGGTACAGCAGAAGTCGCGTCAGTTGCGGATTCGGTGATGAGTGTGGCGTTAACGTTGCAAGGCTTTAATGATGCAACGGGCAATGTTGGTGAGTCATTCACTTCTAGCAAAGAGCTGGTGATGACCCCAACCTTAACCGTTGAAAATATCGGTGATGTTAACGAAGCGAGCGCTGCAAGCGTTGCCGTCAGTGGCGATAGCACACGCTTCGAAACCTCCGATACATTGACCATCAAAGCGGTCGATACGGACAATAAAGAAGTCACGCAAACCACGACAGTGACTGCATTGGGTAAATGGAACGCGACGTTAGACGTCTCAGGTCTTAAAGACGGCACCATTACGGTGACGGTGAACGGGACTAACGACTTGGGCGCACCAGCAAAAGAAGCGGGGACAACATTTACGTTGACGCAAACTAAGCCAACGGTGGACGACAGCCAAACGTCGATTAACCCAACGTACGCAGCGGCGGGTGATAGCGTGACCGTCACAGCCACGTTCGACAAAGGCGTCACCACGCCAACGGGTTCAACGCTGGGTACAGCGGCGATCAACTGGACAGCACAATCGGGTACTCAGACCCAATGGGTGGGTACAGCAGAAGTCGCGTCGGTTGCGGATTCGGTGAAGAGTGTGGCGTTAACGTTGCAAGGCTTTAATGATGCAACGGGCAATGCCGGTGAGGCATTCACTTCTAGCAAAGAGCTGGTGATGACCCCAACCTTAACCGTTGAAAATATCGGTGATGTTAACGAAGCGAGCGCTGCAAGCGTTGCCGTCAGTGGCGATAGCACACGCTTCGAAACCTCCGATACATTGACCATCAAAGCGGTCGATACGGACAATAAAGAAGTCACGCAAACCACGACAGTGACTGCATTGGGTAAATGGAACGCGGCGTTAGACGTCTCAGGTCTTAAAGACGGCACCATTACAGTAACCGTAAATGGTACTAACGACTTGGGTGCACCAGCAAAAGAAGTGGGTACGACATTTACGTTGACGCAAACCAAGCCAACGGTGGACGACGGTCAAACATCGATTAACCCAACGTACGCAGCGGCGGGTGAGAGCGTGACCGTCACAGCCACGTTCGACAAAGGCGTCACCACGCCAACGGGTTCGACGCTGGGCACAGCGGCGATCAACTGGACAGCACAATCGGGTACTCAGACCCAATGGGTGGGTACAGCAGAAGTCGCGTCAGTTGCGGATTCGGTGATGAGTGTGGCGTTAACGTTGCAAGGCTTTAATGATGCAACGGGCAATGTTGGTGAGTCATTCACTTCTAGCAAAGTGTTAGCTATGACTCCTACTATCGCTTTTGAAACAGTAAACGATGTCACAGGTGCAACAACAGTAACTATCAATGGCACAACTACTCGTTTTGAGGCGGGGGACTCAATAGCACTCAAAGCTGTTGATACCGATAGCTTAGAGGTTATAGGCAGTGCAACAGTGTTAGCCGATGGTACATGGACCGTTGATCTTGATTTGTCTACTTTGAAAGACGGAGAAATAACCGTTTATGCAAATGGTACCAATTCACTATCTGCGATCGCTGACGAGATGAGTACAACATTCAATTACTCTAGTACTACAGCGCTTGTTGTTCCAAACTATTGGGAAAGTTATTCCGCGGAGTTACCCTCCCAGAAAGCAGCCTAAAAGAAAGCGAGCATTAAGCTCGCTTTCTTTTTGCTCGTATTTAAGTGATCTAAGTCAAATGATTCGCATTTTCTCATAATTGAGCCAGATGATTCGACGGTCTTTCTACAAGGTCAAACATCTAGAATGCCTAGAGCAATTTTGCTTTTAGTTGTTATTAAAGTGATTGTGCGGGTCAATACTGGTATGTGGTGGTGAATGTGCCACGTTGAGAATATTGCGCAATATTATATAGTTACACGCAATGCTATACCCCAAGTATAGAGTTCTGCATAAGGTAGGGTACTACCTATCAGTTGTGTAATTGTAATGAAGTGGCACCAGCCTAGCATCACATCAAAGCGATTACGCGTTTTTGTGAGTGTGACACGCACTCACCTTTTTTATTCATACTTCCTCAGTAGCGATAAGCTATTTATTGCTACTGAGGAGTGCATATCCCTTCAAAATCTCAACCTGTGGCAATCAGCGCTTAAACTGAATTTGTTAACTTCTGCTCAAAAGTAAAAAAAACTGTTTTTCCTAAAGCCTTCTTTTTGAATAAGCACAGTAGGCAATGTGACCAAATTGCTAGTTAAAGTGACTTTATGGACTGTTAATTTGTTGGTTTGGGGCGTTTTGGGTTTTTCTGCAGGTTTTTCTATGTGATTGAATGTTATGAATTAAATTAGTAGCATTAACGCACCAAATCGTACCAGTAAGCCTTATCAGCTTAAACGTCACCGCAACCATATTTACGATGTTGGTTGTGGAGAATTCAAATGCATTTAGTTTGCAAATTTATACCTAGCTCGAAGCTTTCCTCCAACGAGCTATCCTACGTCCTTACACCTGATGAGTGTATTGGGCAGCTTTCGCGTGTGCGAAATTCAGAAGACATTCTCAGAAACCTGCCTAAAGAGCTTGCTCAGAAGATCTCAATCTCTGCTAAAAAGTCTAGCGCTGGCTTGCTAACGGCTATTCGAAATGAGTTAGGAAGTGGGAACTGGGTGGCGTTGTCTTCCTTCTCTCGTAGAACGCCGTTAACAGATACCCAATTACAAAGTTTCCCAAGGCTAAAAGCACAGCTTGAATCTGTCTCATCGACTGGTGAGAGCAAAGTCTATAAAGCGGGTTATAAGCAGGTAACGGACGATGTTACTTTGGTTCGCAGTTACGCGCATGTGCCTTATGAACAAAGTCCAGAACATAAAATCGTTGTCGAGTTTGCAGGGCAGTGGTCTAGCAATGCAGCCTGTTTGATGTTGGGAAAAACCGAAGCTCAAAAAGAAAAAGTGACTGTAGGTAAGGCTGATACCGAGAACAAACACCGCAGCCTTGCTACGTTTAAAGATCTGGATGCTGAAGGCAAAACGCTTTATATCAAAATCCCTTGTTCCGACCAGCCTCAGCCAATCTTGCTTAAACTCGCCGAAGATTTGCAACCCGTCGATAAAGAAACGCAGATGGATGAGTGGGATAACGTGTTGGTGCCGGTGAGACCATTGGCTTACTTAGATGGTAGCAACGACAAAGCAAAAGCTTCTGACCTGCGTGGTGGTTTCCTTTATGTGTTTTGGAAAGGAAAGCTTTGGCGAGAGATGGCGATAAACGAGAAAGGTTACTACCAAGATGTTGACGTCGAGTATTACCGCACGCTAGAGCAAGAAGAAAAGAAAAAAGACACACCTCAGGTAATACAAAGAAGCGCAAGCGGTTTTGCTATGGCGCATTTCTGGGCACCTTACAAAATATCGGGTGAAGTCCAACAGGGAGAAAATGGACTCAAGATCATTTTCTCACCAAAGCAAAAGCGCTTTGCTCAAATTGAAGCATTAGAATCGGATGCTGCTTTGCTAGATAAATCCAGCACGCCATTAGATGAATTAAGCAGTTACAGTGACGCACAGTCATTCAGTGCAAAAGAATTCACCTCCGATGTAGACAGCGCAGCCATCCACAAAGTGACCGAAGACGACATGCCATGGCTGAGTGACCAACAGGCCATCGTTCGCAGCTATGACCAGAGTAATACAGTGATTGCCTATGTGGATGGAAAAAACAGTGGTTTTCTTGTCCGCTTGGAAGTTGGCTTAGCAGATGGCCCATTGGCAGAACAGCTAGACCCTTACTCGTTGGCTTCGTATGACGGCTTAGTTGCCATTATGGAAGATTCTGAAAGTGACTGGCGAGTTACCGAGCCCTTTGAGTTAACCAGTAAGGATGGTTATATCAGTGCCTTAGTGACAGGTATGCCTCCCAAAGGAAAGTTTACACTTGTGCTTTCGCACCTTGGGGGGCAAGACAGCGCGGTGATGATGTTTGAAGGGCTGACATACCAAGAGATCACCGCAGAACCACCAGAATTACCGATGGCTTCTAAGCACGAAGAACAGCGAGTGCCTGATGAAGTTAATGAAGAAAGAGAGCGTCAAAAGAAAACATTAGACATGATGCTAGAGCTTATCAACGCCAATTAATGTGTGATAACACGGGTAATGTGCGTTAGACCTCGGTTTATCAAATCATGAAGAGAATGAGCGAAATATGAAAAAAATCATAATAGGCAGCACCATTGTTGCTGCCTTATTGGCTGGAGCTGGTGTTATACATTGGCAAAGCAAGCCTCAAATGGATAAGAATTATAAAACTAATCTTAGCTACATAATTGAAAACCTGTCTTTTGGTAAGCACACGGGAGAGATTGCTAAAATTAGGGGGTGGCGAATAGTAATCGATCCTCTAGAAGGGGCACCTTTAGAAGAGTGGAATGCAACGCACACTCAACCCCAAGTGATGTTTAACTATGGCTCCGACTCTAATATGTACACCATGAACTTAGATGGTAGTGATGTTCGCCTATTATTGAGTCGAGATGAGGTTGGCGAACTACCTGAAGGGGGCAACACGCAGCGCACCGCTGATGGGCGATACGTAGCTTTCAATTATTCATCTTTTGGTGGCCGACATTGTTTGGTTTACGATCTTAAAAATAGAGAAATTTTGGCGAAAATGGATGCATGCCACTCAGGGACATTTACCCTTGATAGCAGTAAATATTACTATTTAAATTTCCAAGATGGAAATCCATACTTTCTTGATTTAAAAACCAAAAAACCTAAGCATACATTTGAAGGGGAGCTCGAGGTTAATGGCGAAATCTGGAACCCATCAAAAGATGGCGTCGCTTTTATTATCGATCAACTGAACGGGCGATTTATCTATAGCGTTGCAAAAAGAGATGGGCGCGGTGAACGAGGAAAAGTAAAACAGCTGGTATTTAGCTTTCCAGCAATGACGTTTATCAATCAAGAAAAGTACGTAGCAGATCAATGTCAAGAGGGTTATACACGCGGTCCGATATATAGCTATATGATGTGTGGTGACCGAAAACCATACGAACTATTTTCGTTTCAAACTCCCAATGAAAAGCTGGAAGACTCTCCTGAGAGGTATCCACTTCAACGCGGTAAATGGTATGCCAGAGCATACGGAAATCGATTGTTGAGATTAAAGCAACCTGAAGAAGTTGGGATGTTTGATGGTTTGAGTTATTACTACGCGTTAAAAATCGGTAGTGGCGAGTTTGACTACAAGAAATTAAATCGAATCAACTTTTACATACCAGCTGATATTTACGAAGACTTTGAGAATATGGATTTGCGTCCTTTTATGCCTGCTATCCCTACCAAGGCACAATTCGATGAGCTGCTGCCAAAAGTGACCGAAAAGATGCGTTGGGATTGCGCAAGGAGCCGAAGAGAGTTCCGGAATTGTGCTCAGTATTACGATATGAAAGCGCTGTTTAAAGACATGGATCAAGTTAGGGAATATATGGGGGTCAAGAAATGGTAAAACGGTACGATATTCCAGGCCTTTATCTAATGGGGAGATTGCATGACAGGGATGGCAAACCCGTTGGGCGCTTTTTCCCATTAGCCCATGAAACATTGGTTATTCCTAGCTTAGAAGTTAAACAAGAGTTTGTTGCAGACCATACTGCTACTAACAAACAGATATCTACCAGTAGCCAAAATCCGATCGCAGTTAGTGATGAGTATGGCAAACTTAATATTTTAGCGGCTCGCGAATTCAACGCTGATCAGATAGGCGCTGAGTTACTGAGGGCTCCTTTGGCAAAAGGTTGCGTGGAAGCCGCGATTAACAAGGGCGCCGTGCAAGATGTGCTGTTTTTCCCAAGTTATTTGGTGCCATTAAGCCAGATGGCGAATGCGGCCCAAGTGAGTAAAGACCAAGAGCCATGGTTAACTAAACTGTATAACTTGTTGTCTTATAAAGATCTAAAGGAGATAAAAGATGATAAAGGGCAACCTGCTTGTGTGACCGATCTAAGCGTTAAGCGCGTTAGTGTCGAGCAAGATTGCCTAGCTCCCCCCTCGGACCAAGTTGACCAAAGCAGTGATTTCTTTAACAACTACGCAGAGTGGTTTAATAAGAGCCACTCTAAACAAATACATATAGTGGAAGTTCCGCAGTTTTATACAATTCAGGTCGTTTTTTCTTCGATGGACTACATCGGCGCTGAAGTGACATTAGCAGATGTACCAAAAGGCATTAATATCCAAGGCTCTGAAAAAGAGGGTAATGGTGTTTTACCTACATCGATTGTTAAAGAAGTGCGTTATGATTATTCTACAGATGGTAAAGCTCTCCAAAAAGAGTCTATGTATGTCGCGACGTTTTGGCTAAACTCGGAAAGTGTTTTAGTTTTAAATGACCGACTAACCTCTGTTCGTATTGATATTGATTTTTCAAAGAAAATTAATGGGGGCGACGCCGAGCAAGTCAGAATGACTCTAAGAGCTAGCGGGATACCGGAGTCATATAGCCTAAAAGAAAATGCCCTTGCTTTGGATATTCATACAACCGCTGGTCGCACTGCTGTTGTTAATGGTGACCCTATCTCCGTTGAAGAGGCCTTGATTAATCATGCCCCACAATTCTTCCCTTATTTGAATGCCGATTTAGAAGCATTCCCTTACGACAGTCCGGAAAAACTGATTGAACGAAAGGATACCAAAACCAGTTTACCAAACTCAACGTGGGCGACTTTTCAAACAGTAAAAGGCAGTTTGGAGACAACCTCCGGTGTGTTAAAAGATGGCATCAGTTGGATAACATTAAGTAAATTTGCGGCATCAGCTACAGAGCTTTTCAAAGATAGTGAAAAAGCCGAACTTAGGGAAGTTGCCCTAGTTGCCACAAAGACATTGGGTGTAACACAAGCCTCTACAGCTTTCATCAAAGCTGTGGCGGACCTAAATGATCACTATC
This sequence comes from Vibrio sp. LB10LO1, assembly GCF_010092875.1. NCBI lineage: Bacteria > Pseudomonadati > Pseudomonadota > Gammaproteobacteria > Vibrionales > Vibrionaceae > Vibrio > Vibrio sp. LB10LO1. The sequence goes on along the minus strand of NZ_JAADJW010000061.1, from coordinate 3,402 downwards.
CGAATGAAGTGACCCAATCTGCTCACTTTATGAATGGCCGCATTAATGCACAAATAGTGTGGTTTAGTCAGAAGTTTCATGCGCAGATGGATAGAGTCTCTCCGTTATGGAGCGCTTCCATTTTGCCATACCTTACTGGCGCAGGGCGGATCGGAACGAAAGCGTTAGACATGTTAGATAAACCGCTAACTATTGCGGAGCTGGGTTACGATGCCGTCAATAGCTATGCCAATTGGAGCGGAAGTCAAGCAGCTCAAGGCTCAGCACACGGAGATTTACTATCTAAAATACAGGAATACATGGCAACAACCGCTTCTGTACAGGCAGATAAAGCACAAGCTTTTCAGGGAACGGAAGAGAAGTATCAAAATGCTGTCAATCAACTAAGAAATGAAATGCCAGATTTGTTTGTAGAAGAAGGCAGTGTTTCACTAGACCAGCGTGTAGAAGACGTGTTACTTCGGTTGAACATGACATTTTTTGAGTTCGATTCTTACCAAGTCACTGAAAAAGGTAGTGTGCACAAAAGAATCGCTGAGCAGTTACAGGCGTTAATCAGTAACCCTTTCGAAATTGTCATAACAGGCCATACCTGTAATATGGGGTCAGAAGCTTACAACTTGGCTCTATCGGAAAAGCGTGCTGTTTCTGTCAAAGAGGCCATCCTTGATGCGATGTCTCCGGACGCTCGAAGCGTTTGGTCCCCTTTGTTCAAAATTGTTGCAAAAGGGTATGCAGTTTCGTTACCTGGTAATACCAACCGTACGATTGAAGAGCGAGTAAAAAACCGTCGGGTTGAAATCTATCTCGCGTTTAGCCGTTCTGTTGAATATCCGCCGTGTCGCGCAGGCCTTATGAATGTTGAAAAGGCGGCAAAGATAAAAATTGCCACAGACATGAACGAAGATCAGGCGATGCTGGAGTTTATCCAATCCGGTTTGAATGCATTAATTGGTGGGGCGGCCATGGCCTTCCCGCCAGCAAAAGTTATTGCCGCTGGGGTGGAAGGTGTAAAGCTTGCTGCTGCCATTATGGACCTCTTAAAGCCAAACACTGAATATCAAAAATGCGTTAAGCAGGTTGATTCCATCCGTCATCAAGATCTTATGGCGTTTAACCAATTTTTAGCACAGCCAGATATCCCCAATGCGACACGAGTGTACTTAAAATCGTATATGAAGCGAATGATTGCGTTGAATGGTTTGATTCGCTTGATTAAGAGCTTTCACGCTGTCAATGCGAATCCTGCTTTTAGCGGTGGCGGGATATTAAGTGACGCTGATGTGCTGAGTGGTCCTAAAATCAATCAGTTCAGTGACCTCGATGTGCTGGGCTATATTGATGAGTTCATCCTCAATGATGATTGGAGTGTTGATATCTCACTGCTGGGTGCTGAACACTTAGATGAAGTTTGGATGGAGAAAAATGGCTACAGTCAATCATACAACCAAATTGGTAGCGCTTCGGTTGCCAAAATATACGCTCAAGGTGTTAATGTTTACCGCCATTATTCATCCGATGATTTGACCGACTTGGTGACTGAGAAAGCTCAGCGATATAACCATTACTTCCCAATTCATTACAGAGCAAGTCAAGACGACAGCCATTTCGAAGCATTACTAGGGGATAAACCACCAACAGGATTAGATGACAGTATCTTCGAGAGAGTCGAAGTCTTTGTTCGTCGACCTTATAAAAGTAATGATTCAGTTCCAAAATATGATGATTGGGTGCCGTTTGAGCAATATTATCGAGATAACGGTGCAATGCTGACACCCTATGACAATGTTAAGGTCGTAGCGCTGGTAAAAGATGGGGTTGGGAGCGAAGATAACAGCAACGTTATTGGTCAGTTGCCGATTTGTCTTGATGTCATCTCACATAGTTCAAATGAAGGAAACTGGAAGTGGAGTGATAGTGTTGCCTCTACTCACATAGAATATGTGTCAGAGTTAACACCTGTGAACTTTTCTGAACAAGAGAGAAAAGTGATTTTTGGCGATGACAATAATGCGAAGAAACTTGGCGTCATTATTCAGCCAAGTTATTTCTTTGGTACTACACGTGTATTTGGTATTCGACCAGTTGCTAACTACGATGATGTTGCATTGAAGAGTCTCTTTGATACAGCTGCTAGCTCGATCGTCTCGGGTGGTTTCAAATTCCTGAGCTACTTTTTTGAGCTAAATGTGCCAGGTCAAAGTAAGACAGAAAAGCGTGTCAATGTGCTGCGCTCGTTTGGTTCGACAGATAGCAAAGAGAGAACCATCGACCGATTTAACGTGACTTTGTCACCATCTCGTCAATATGAGTTAACAAAAGACTTTATCAACTTTAGCGGCGCTATTTTTGGCGATGGTCTCTTCTATGAGAAGACATTTTTAACGCCACCTGAGGGTAAGAAAGTACGATATCCACAGGTTTTTGATGGGGCAAAAGTGAGCCTTTACTTAGGGCAAAGTGGCTTAAAATACGCCTCTGCTAAGAAAGGTGGGGATGATCCTCTTCTAAAAGCTGATAAGCGCATGAGTGGTAAAGTTACTGCGTTTGACTGGAATAAAGAAACGACCGCAACTCTACTGATTCGTTCAAAACCGTGTGATCCTGATAATTTAGAGGAGCAAGGTTTTGATAAAAATCTAATCCCAATTCACGTTCAATTCTCTTATGATCCAAACTTATGGCCTGGCTCAAACCTATGTCCAGTGACAGATTTTAAAGCAGTCGCACGACTCGGAACAGTGAAAAAGGTGGGTGACTCTTTTATCTTTGAAAAATCTGAAATCGAAAGAATTCCTAAATCGCTATCTGAGCTTCAAGAAGACCTAGCTAAGATGAATTCAGAAAGTCTAGAGTGTATAGCACTATCGACTTGGAGCGGTGCAAGGGAGGAAGAAACCACTTTGTTTGCCAGTGTGGAAGAGCTTTCTTATATCAATCTATTTGGTCACAAAGTAAATGGCTTAAGGCCGATGATTGCACCAAGTAGTTCAAGGAAAGGCATCAACTTTGGTATACAAGTCAATGCTCCGTTTGGAGCAGGACTAGATTTAGAGAAAGGTGATGGAATGCACATGGTCGATAGTGGTGTGACTAGAATTCCAAGTAACTGGATCAAACTCAAGTACAAAGAAGACGAAGTTGAGGCTGCTAAACAGCTTAATAAGCTCAAAACAGACCTTGAGTATGCTGATCATTCTAAGGAAATTAAATTTAAACCACATATCAACCTTCAGAAGTGGATGAGTTACAACGACCATTTTGATAGCTTGCTCGAAGCGAGGATCGATATGATTGATAGCTGGGTAGAGAATTAGTACTCGGATACAAAAAAACCGCCTTCGGGCTAACTCCGATCAGTTAAGCAAATGATCAGTTGAACGATCCTTTGGTTGGTTGAAA
>NZ_JAADJW010000060.1:0-11157 GCF_010092875.1 Vibrio sp. LB10LO1 | reverse complement strand
TTTTACCACTAGATCTTGCGATATAGCTGAGTTTTTCCTCTTGCAAACTAACGCCCAATTAAGGGGTGAACAACGCCACCACCCAACCTAACGCATTGTACCGTAGCCGCCAAATTTGAAGTAGAAGCAAAAGTGCCAAGCGTTGTGAATCCCTCTTAAATTGCTTGTTATGAGCGGGGTTAAGAGTGCGCTTTGACGTACTTTTTAACCTTTTTCATAGCCATTTGACGCTTAAGTGGTGAAAGATAGTCGATAAACAAGTTACCCGATAAATGATCTATTTCGTGCTGCATTACGATGGCTAGAAACTCATCACTTTCGATGGTAATTGGCTTACCTTCGCGATCTAAAGCAGACACAACAACTGAAGTAAAACGCTCTACATCTGCATAGTAATCAGGAACTGATAAACAGCCTTCTTGACCCAACGCTTTATCCGAGCCACTAACCACTTCAGGGTTCACCAAAATTAACGGTTCATCTCGACTTTCTGAAAGGTCGATAATTACAACTGCTTCTTTACGACCAACTTGAGTCGACGCCAAGCCAATACCATTGTCAGTCGTATATAACGTTTCCAACATATCGTCTATTAATGTTTGTACCGTTGAGAGATCTTGCACCTTTTCCGCTTTGACCTTAAGCCTTGGGTCAGGTGCAGTTAGAATTTCTAAAACTGCCATATTTTCCTTCTAATTCTTGGAAGCTCATAACGCCCTGTTAAGGTGTGAGCAACGCAATGCCGATGCTTCCGCAAAACACCTTAACCACTAAACACAACGCATAGTAAAAATGCCACGCGTTGCGAATCACTCTTAAACAGTTTGTTAAGTTACGGGCTAAACATTTTCTACCAACCAATTCAGTTCTTCGCATAAAAATCTAGACTCCGTTATATCTAACAGTCTTACGAACTTATGTTGCCGTCGGGACATATCTGATTTAGTTAGTTTTGTCTTCTTTTTTACATGTAAGTAAAGTGAAGTAAACCGATATTGAACTAAAAACCCACCGTACATAAAAAAGAACAAATGATCATCGTTGTCTTTCTCTGGAGGCGATGTTAAGCCAAGCATTAAATTTTTTAATGCCTGATCTTCTATTTTTTGCGATTTGTCTATAACACGAAACATCGTGATAGTAATGAACTCGTCGATATCTATGCCATCAGATACTGCTAATCGATTTTTCCGTATACAGTTTTTTAGAACATCATTGAAACCACCAAGTTCGATATGCTCGAATTCCGGAAGTGTCGAAACCGAAGCTCTCCAAATTATACTCAAATAGTACAGATACCATTTTTGATATTTGAACTTAGTGAACTCAATGTGAGTACTGTGCCTTATAACCTCTTTATGTTTTTTAAGTAGCTCAGTGCCGTACTTCTCGTAACGGCTGCTAAGTAACTGCTCGCATTTTCGGCACAGTAGCAGTTCTTTAGGATCAGCATTGCTATACACAGGAGGGTGGCTTTGGGAATAAGTGTACAATTGAGAATCACCCGCTTTAAGATCTTTAATAATAGAGCGCGGGATAATATGTGATTTCTGCAATATAGACTCTTGGTCGCACAGCTTACAACAACCAGTATTCTTCATGAAAATCTCCGAGTAACTTAACGCCTTGCTAAGGTGTGAGTAACGCAACACAAAGGCTACCGCACAGCGCCTTAATCACATAAGCCACCGCATAGTCAAAATGCCACGCGTTACGAATCACTCTTAAGCAATTTGTTAGTACATGCGCCACTTCTATTTATGCGCTCCAAGATATTGAAAACTGAGATGATATGAAAGTCTTTGAACGCTGAAGTGAGACGGGCAGCTACAAAACTTTACCCCGATTAAGGGAGGAAAGTTGGCTAGAAGAAAAACACACTGAACTCCCCTTCTTTCACTCACTTCAAATTAGAAAAGGATTCAATCCTCGTACTCCGACAGCAGCCCTAAAGGAAGACAAGATTCACTTGGAAAGCACAGCGAAAGTGAAGAAGCGCCAAAGGAATAGGCTAAGAGTTAGAAACCGTAAACGATCAAATCAAAGCGAACACTCCACATATAGTGCCACCGGAAAGAACGTGAGACGTACAAACTGAAAGGTGTAAAGGCGAGCGCCAAAACAGATAAACACCAGGACTTGTGACCTTTAATGTCAAACCCGTACTAACGCCTTGTTAAGGTGTGAGGCACGCAATACCAAAGCCGCCGCATAACACCTTAACCACTGAAACCAACGCATAATAAAAATGCCACGCGTGCCGAATCACTCTTGAACAATTTGTTAGGCGACGACTTTTGGCTATCTAATGACCTCGAACAGCGAATGCAACACCGCAGACTATGAAAAGAACAATAAACCACAAAATTGCGGGCATCGGGTTTCCATTTTTAGCTTCAGACGCCAAATATGAATTGAACTCTTTTTTACTTTGTCTTCTGCCATGTTTCGTGGACAAATTGTGCTGCCCCAACGGTGTGGTTCCCGACTCAACATACTGTTTCGCAGATGCGAGTGTAGGTACAGGACCAAAATCATGAGAACCGTTTGCAGTAAGTACAAGCCAGCCTGAACCTTGTTTTACAATAAAACGCCCATCATCCACCGAGTATTGTCCCGCTTGGATTCTAGTTACCTTAGCCAATATTAACTCCTAGTCGCCTAACGCCCTGTTAAGGTGTGAGCAACGCAATACCGAAGCTACCGCATACCACCTTAAACACTAAAACCAACGCATAGTAAAAATGCCACGCGTTGCGAATCACTCTTAAACAGTTTGTTATATCAATTGCTACCACTAAACTTTTTCGCTGCTTTGCTTTAGTTCAGCAGGTTCAGCAGGTTCAGCAGGTTCAGCAGGTTCAGCAGGTTCAGCAGGTTCAGCAGGGTATTTTATATACTCGTAAGCGTAAGAACCAGCAATAGAACCAGTTATTCCCAAAAACAACGCAAACAAGCTAGATAAAAATAGTGCGAATATCGGATGCCTTTTAACTCTATCAAGAATACGATAGTAAAGGTCTTTCCTAATTTTTTTGATATCTTTTTCTACAGCTTTAATTACGTTTTCTGGTACTCGATCACGACGCAGTCTTTCTTGGCACTCAGAACAAATTACTGGCTTATGACATGAAGCGACTAAATCTAACTTAAGCCCATTCATATCAAACAAGCATCCCCGAGTTTCATCGTGGGTAAAGTCTGTCATTTCCTCAAAATTGGGGATTCGATTACCAGCTCTCTTATACGCCAAAGTGTACGCATTGAGCATTCTATATATCACGTTCTCAAGAGGTATATTTGCCCATTGCAAAATACCTTTGATTTCATGAAACGTGAAAGCAACTTTATTGCCGCCCAATCGACGTGAATACCAGTTATCCTCGAGAGGTCCGTTAACAATGGCAATCATAAAGTCAGCATCGCCTAGTTCTGGCAACTGCTTCCTTACGATGTCATCTGAAAACTCCCATGACATCCCATCAGAGTCACATCGCAAAGCTAGCCTTTCTATTTCGCCGTGAATCTCAAACTGAGACGATTTGAATTTACCAACACTTTTGATGTTAAATTCCAAAGGTAAATGCCCAATTGAAATCAACTTAATCTTAACTTTACTCATTAATTACCTGTAAATTGATATAACGCCCAATTAAGGGGTGAACAACGTCGCCACCCACACCTAAAGCATTGTGCCATAAACACTAAATTTGAAGTAGAAGCAAAAATGCCAAGCGTTGTGAATCCCTCTTAAATTGCTTGTTAACTGTATTGTTCTAAACGATGGGCTTCCAGTTTCCATGAGTTCACATCGGGTTTGCAGCCAAACACCTCAATACCTTGATCAGCCCAACCTTGCAGAACACCTTGAAATTCATTTTGTGTGAAGTTCTTGAAGTGTGATACCTGCTTATAAGCATGACGTCCGATGTAAACTTTAACAAAGGATTCTTTGGGAATACTTAAACAGGGAATTGTGCGCCCCTCACTTTCGATAAATATTTGATTCCAATTTCCTGAGCTGTTTGTAAACTGCGCAGGTCTTCGCTTGCTTACACAGTTTCCACGATCGTCGGTAATATTTTTGACAACTCTCACTTCTTCCTCATAACCCCACTCTAATGACTTATGTAAGAACGCACGTGATAGCAAATTGTAAGAGTGAGGCTCAAAGTAAGACAGTGCGGGATTATCAACCCAAAAATTATCGGAAATTTCCATATTCACGGCATGTGACGGCTTAGTAGCTGAGTAGATTACGTCACCGAAATTGGCAGGTATTGAAGACGTTTCAGAATTTAGTAACCCTGCTTTTTCGCAGTCAATACCAATCACAACACCTGTATGTGATTGGCCATAATGAGACCACATCAAAGAGTTCAGAGGTTGCCTAGTCAATGACAATACACCGAACCTTGGAGATAGATGCTCTTTGATAGCATTAACAACGAGATTGTCTGTCATACCATGATTGTCTGGTGCGCAAATTGAGGTACATTCAAATGGGTCATTAAGATCCAATACTCGGCTAAAACCTAGTGTCGAAGACTCAATCATAGAGATTGCAGCTTGGAAGCCTACATACTTATACAAAATCATATTTCTACCACTGAATCCAATACAGTTAACGCCGCGTTAAGTGGTGAACAACGCTAACAACCTAACCTAAACCATTGCACCGTAAACACAAAACTCAATTTGAACTGAGAATACCACGCGTTGTGAATCCGCCTTAAACGCCTTGTTATAACTTCAGATACGTGTGGATTGCTGTATGTAAGTTTTTAAACCCTGTTAGCTCAAATTCCAGTACCCATGATGATTCAAGTGTCATAGGTAACTTTCCATTTGTCGATTCGCCAAATTTAATTTCAGTTATATCAACAGGACTATGAGCAGCAAAGAAGTAAACTGACCCATCAATATACCCGTCATCTGGGTTTACAGGGAAAGTAAATGTTCTACCAGTAAGTTCATTAAGCTCTGTAGGTAAATTAATACCGTTTAGGCTAATTACAGTTTCTATTTTCTCAGAATAACCGTCTAGACTAAGTTCAAACGGCTCTATTCCTATTTCAAGTGAAACGTCGCCATCGACACCAGAAATCTTTGCACTTGTAAATTTGAGCTTTTCTATCGGGAAATTTTCCACTCTTCCTCCTGAGTTATAACGCTCTGTTAAGGGGTGAGCAATGCAATACCAAAGCCGCCGCATACCACCTTAAACACTAAAACCAACGCATAGTGAAAATGCCACGCATTGCGAATCCCTCTTGAACAGTTTGTTAGGCATTTTTTTGACTCTACCCTTGAATAACACTGTATAGATACCCATGTAATAGACGTGCTTAGAGCACATGGTGATCCAACTTAGTACTTATTCATTATGAGGTAATTTATGTCTAAAGACGACTACAACGTATACCAAGATAGCGATGGAACATGGAAAGGAAAACGCGAAGATGCGAGCCGTGCCAGCGTAACGGGTTCAACTCAAAAAGAAGTTTTTGAAAGAACTAGAGAGTTAGCGCAAAAAGCTCAATCTGAAGTTTCAATTCATCGTGGTGATAACGGTAAAATCCGAGCTAAACACAGTTACGGAAATGATCCGAAGAACACCAAAGGATAAATTCGCAAACAAGGGGGAGCTAATATCAGGCTCCCTTGATGCCTAACGCCCAATTAAGGGGTGAACAACGCTTCCACCCAAACCTAAAGCATTGTGCCATAAACACTAAATTTGAAGTAGAAGCAAAAGTGCCAAGCGTTGTGAATCCCTCTTAAATTGCTTGTTAGTAGTTTGTAGCCACGCATCCCCAACCATCAAATTCAACCTTGTACAGTTCGGCTACACAGACCATAAAACCAGATACACAAGAGATTATATTTTGATTTACTGGCATTGTTATTTTTACATCAACATAATGAAGTCCATCATGAACTACATGTTTCGCTACTCCAAACTGAAAGTCATTGATAAACCCAGCAACGACATCGGCCGTATGAGAATCAGGGCACTTAAAGTGAAAATCAACTTCTCTGAATAATGAAAAGTTATCTCCCTCTGCATCAAGCCTTCTTAGCACATCAACATCGCTTTCTGCTGACTCGATGATTTTATTTACAATCGACATAACTACCTCTAACTACTAACGCCGCATTAAGGTGTGAGCGACGCTTGGCTATACTTGAGCGAAGCGAAAACGCCAAGCGTTGCGAATCACTCTTAAATGCTTTGTTAGTCCTGTGGTTGACTAGTACATATAACCTAGCCAATCAAAATGTCCAACACCCCACTGCTTATCCCTGAGTGGTTTCACATACAGTTCATCAATATGCTCTACAGCAACTCCAAAGTTGGTGTGCTCGTGAAGCCTTAACCAAGACTGCATACACTGAACTTTGTTAAAGCCATTTGATGAGTAGAAATCATGTAACTCAGATATGAGGATTATGAAATCAACGTCTTTAGTTTCGGCAAATGCCGATACTTCTGACAACATGAAAGAGCCAATACCTTGCCCTCGATAACGTTCATCAACACAGAAGTCGATTACGCCCAGAACCTTATGTATTTCCCCACCGACGCTAACAACGCGATAATCCAGTCCAAGATAGCCAACCAACTGTTCACCTTGAAAATGAAGGGCACGCATATGAGGTAACTGCTTAAAGTAAGAACGACTTACTTGGCTGTCTGGAAAAGCTTGGTTTCTTAATGCTTCGATTGCCTTATGATGCAATTCTGAAACATCAATTTCTTGTACGATTTCCATATCATTTCCTCGAAAAGGGCTAACGCCCTGCTAAGGGGTGAGCAACGCAATACCAATGCTACCGCAAACCACCTTAATCACTAAATTCAACGCATAGTAAAAATGCCACGCGTTGCGAATCCCTCTTGAGCAGTTTGTTAGTCGCGAGGCACCGAGCGACAATTTTAAGCCGAACTAAACTTTGCGAACAACAAACTTTATGTGCTTTGATGCATTTAAGTCAGGCGTAGTTTCAAAGCGGCTACTCAATGAAACCACTTGGAACAAACAACGCCGCAGAAAACGAACTGACAACACCAAAAGGCGCTTTTGAAAAGCTAATCTCACAGTGCGGACTTTCAACGAAGTCACTGAAACCACGTGGAATTTACAACACCAGAGAAAACGTCATTTCAGCGAGTAAATCGGCTTTTGTACCGACAAACTCACCGAGCGGAGTTGCAACCAAAAATAGACTCTCGATTGCCCTACTCTGTAAGCACCAAAGAACAAAACAACCGCTAGGACAGGTACAAAACTTTGGACTTAAAACGGCTAGAACTAAGCTCTGATGATCTACGATTAATCGGTGTACCAAGCAAACAGCTGCTAAATTCTAAGCTCAGAAACATGATATTGATTGCTAGCTTTTTCTGGCGACTAACGCCCAATTAAGGTGTGAAGCACGCAGCCACGACTCCCAACTGGAACACCGTAAACACGAAACCCAACCCAGACCAAAATCGCCGAGCGTGCTGAATCACTCTTAAATTGTTTGTTATGATTTTTCTTCACCGAAGATTACTTCGATATAACCACCAGAAATACTAGCTTCAGAGAAGCCAACTGGACTACTCATGTGAGCATAACCGCCCGAACCTTTAAACATTAAACTTAACGTCATATGTCCTTGAGCAAGAAACTCTGATGCTACATCTTTTGGTAGCAACCTGACTTCTGTACGAACTTTCGTATCAGGAGCGATACTTAAATTAGCCCCTACATTATCACCCTGTACTATCTCAAATGCAGATGACGTATATTGAGCACTGTTAGGATACCAATAAAAAACTTCACCTCTTCCATACAATGACAATAACTCTTTTGTTTGGTTGTTAAGTTCAACCTCTACCAACACGTCATTGGAAGCTGAAAATACACTGCTATTTTCGGCAAATGAATAACCCTTTTCAAACACATAAAAGCAAAACGAAAGGACACCAACCAATGTACCAACAGCTGTGAGTTTGCTTGGTAACGACCATGCTTTCCATTGTTTTTTAGAGGGAATAAGACCCAACATTGATATCAATTCTCCTGAAAATCATAACGCCCAATTAAGGTGTGAAGCACGCTACCACGATACTCAATTTGAACACCGTAATCACTGAAACTAATTCAAACCGAAAATGCCAAGCGTGCTGAATCACTCTTAAATTGTTTGTTAGCTAATTTACTACAACGATCGTTTTCGCCAGTTTGTCACCTAATCTCTGTCTTCTTTTACCCAGAATAAAGATCGCGTCAATCATGCCGATTATTGGTGTCAAAGCATTGCGGAAAAATGACTGAGGGAAACTACAACTTTTTCCTGTAACTGAATCTATAACTGAGATACCTAGTAGCTTCTTACCGAGGCTTTGACCTTTTGCGAAACCATCAGAAAGTAGGAAGTAAAAAGCAGCGGCAGAAAAGGCAATTAAGCCAGATGAGTCCTGAGATAAACCAATTAATGTACCGAGCCAAAGAAAGAAAATGAATATTGCGGCACTTATTGCACCATCAATGATTTGCCCTAAATACCGAAGCCCCGGACTTGCCAGTCTATGCGATTCGATAATCGAACCTCTATCTGTTTCCACTTACTTTTCCTCCATGTGAGTTAGATGTCGAATAAATTTGCTAACGCCAAATTAAGGTGTGAACAACGCTGACACCTTACTTAACGCATTGTGCCATAAACACTAAACTTACTTGAAGTGAGAGCGCCAAGCGTTGTGAATCACTCTTAAATTTATTGTTAGCTTATGGCCGAACTAGTTGATGAAATAACCAATAACAACCCAACCAGTTTTGTTTTTAGAAAGTGTTAAGGTTTCTGTCGACTTCTTCCCTGAAAATACCGTTTGATATTGAACTACAACGTACTCGCCGTCAGGTATATTCGGCAAAGATTTCATCGATTCTGTCGTTACTACACTACGTGATTCAAGATTTCCGAGCTTTGTACGCACAGCACCTACAGCTTCAGCCCACTCATCTTTTGATATTTGTGAACGAAACAAACCACCAGCACTATCCCAACTTTCACTGTAGTGTTGATTGTCTATTAAGCTAAGCCAATCGGAAGCCGTAATATCGATAGTCTTAGTTTGTGCAAATAACAATGTAGGAACTAAAGACAGAGCTAGAATGAATTTTCTAAGCATACAGAATCAACCTTTTCTTCGTTGTAAGCTAACGCCCTGTTAAGGTGTGAGCAACGCAATACCAAAGCCACCGCATACCACCTTAAACACTAAACGCAACGCATAGCAAAAATGCCAAGCGTTGCGAATCACTCTTAAACAGATTGTTATAACACTATGCTAAAAGTTCACGCTTGATCCTTTGAAACTCACCACCACGGTTGGGGAAAGCTAGATAAACTCGAAACGCTAGGGTTTCACTTACCATAGGAAAGAATATCTCAATTGCCTGCTTGTCCTCGTCAATATTAAAGTACTGAATCTGTTCTTTGTTCAGGTACGCTTCGCCTTTTGAATTGTACGAAAGCCCAATAGTGTCACCATACCAATCGCCAGAGTGATCCTCTACTGCACCTTCTTTAACTACGATTTTCACAAGATTCTTATTCATATTTAAACCTCTTATTACCAACTAACTTCCTAGCTTTTCCCCTAGTGTTATAACGCCCAATTAAGGTGTGAAGCACGCTACCACTATACTTAATTTGACCCCCGTAAACACTGAACTCAAACCAAACCAAAAATGCCAAGCGTGCTGAATCACTCTTAAATTGTTTGTTATGCTCGTACTCAAAGAAATTGAAGGACTAGACAAGCTATAAACGCTGGCAGACCTGCTATAAAGAAAACTAAACCTGTCTGGTAGTTCATTCGATAGTGCTCGCGTTCGTCTTTTTCGAAATTATGCCCTTCTACCATTTTGTAGACTTTGTCTGTTCTAGGGTCATCTAACCGAGTCGTCTTACTATGAACTCCACCTTCCCACATTAGCTTCGCCAAAACCCATATGACGATGACAACAAAGAAAAGAAAATCGACCAACTGAGTAGTAGCAAAGAATGGAACAAACTGGGCTAGAGCGATAACAACAAGAGTCGCTGAGAGGTTAATTAGAACCACTTTCTTGAATAAATCGAGCAAAATTACCTCCTAGAGCATAACGCCGCATTAAGGTGTGAGCGGCGCTTGGCTATACTTGAGCGAAGCGAAACTGCCAAGCGTTGCGAATCACTCTTAAATGCTTGTTATAAATCAATTTTCGCACTCTATATATGCAATCGTTTCTTTATTCCAAAGCTCTCTTTCAGATTCAACTCCATTTGTCTCCAAAATTGTTGGAATATGATATGGAGGACCAGATTTTAGCTTGTTTCTTAACTCTTTAGTATTTTCTTCAGCAACAAGTGGACAACCATACTTTGACAGTCTTTCCTGCGCTTCTCGAAGAACTGTATATTCAGAGTTAGGGAATAATATTGGATTGTCCCTTATGGTTAAGTATGTAGTAAAGCCAACTGCACAAACAGACGAGATCACAACAAAAATTGAAAAAAGATAAGTAGACAGTAAAGATGGATACTTTTTATATAAGCCAAGTTGAACCATGAGAGAACTAAGCTCTTGACCATCTATTATGATTTGAGGCTCGTAAAACTCGTGAAGTCTTTCTGATTCAGGGAAAAAAGATAACTTTAGCGATTCTGAAGGATCTAACCTTGTAATAAGCAACTCCATTTTACTTTCATCATAAGTGAAATCCACCTCGCCATGACGTTTATTAGTTCTAACAATGGGAGCAAACTCAAGAGGCGAAGTTAAATTAACCCGTACATTTTCTAGGACTCGTTTAGAAAGATTTTCTATCCACAGCTGGGAAATATGAAAACCGTCCACCTTTGCCTTCTTTCTAAGTTCTTTAGGTAAAAGATTTGGTGAAGGCTCTTCAAATTGAACATTTATTGGGTCAGGAGCATCTTTAGCAACTGTATACAAAAAGCTTAATATAGAGAATGGATTCCACATTTAGACTAATCTTCCTTTTGATTTATAACGCCCTGTTAAGGGGTGAGCAACGCAATACCGAAGCCACCGCATACCGCCTTAAACACTAAAACCAACGCATAGTGAAAATGCCACGCGTTGCGAATCCCTCT